>QNYP01000125.1 GCA_003978675.1 Hydrogenothermus sp. | reverse complement strand
AAAAAACTCTAATATTTCTAATCCGTTTCCATCTGGTAGCCTATAATCACTTAGAACAATATCAAATGTTTGCACTGAAAGTTTTTTTAAAGCTTCTTTTTTGGTTCTAGCAACTTCAACATAAAATCCTTTTTCTTTTAGGATTTTTGATAAAACCTTAATAACGCTTTCTTCGTCTTCTATAATTAATATCTTGTGCATGTGAGTAGCCCTTTATTTGTTTTTTAGAGAAAGGGATAAAATTACCCCTTTCATAATAATAACTGCTTATGGCTCTATAAATGGAGCAGTTGAAGCACTCCATAAAGGAGCGAATCATTATATTCCAAAACCAATTGATTTTGACAACTTACTGAAGATACTTTCCTTCTACATAGAAAAACAAGAAGATTACGATGATTCTAAAGAAGAATTCGCAGGCATAATTGGAAGAAGCAAAAAAATAAAAGAACTTTTCCATGAAATTTCAATTGTTAGTAAAAGTGATGCTACTGTTTTGATAGAAGGAGAGAGTGGAACAGGAAAAGAACTTGTTGCAAGAGCTATACATAAATTATCAAAAAGAGCAGAAAATCCATTTATTGCTGTAAATTGTTCTGCAATTCCACTTGAACTTTTTGAAAATGAACTTTTTGGACATGAAAAGGGAGCTTATACAGGAGCGATAGGTAGAGAGGTTGGGAAAATAGAACTTGCAGGAGAAGGAACTTTATTTTTAGATGAAGTTGGAGAACTTTCTTTAGTTGCTCAGGCTAAATTACTTAGAGTTTTACAGGAAAAAGAATTTTTTAGAGTAGGTGGAACTAAGCTAATTCCTATGAAATGTAGAATTATATGTGCAACTAACAGAAATTTAGAAGAAATGGTAGAAAAAAAGGAGTTTAGGGAAGATTTATTTTATAGAATAAATGTAGTTCATCTAAAAATACCTCCTCTTAGAGAAAGAAAAGAAGATATTCCTCTACTTGTAAATCATTTCTTAAATAAGTTTTCTAAACAGAATGAAAAGCAAATTTACGCAATAGATGATACAGCCTTAGATGTCCTTATGGAATATAACTGGCCAGGAAATGTTCGTGAACTTGAAAATGCAATAGAAAGAGCAGTTGTAATGTGTCAGGAAGGAATAATTAAAAAGGAACATCTTCCTCCTAGAATTTTTAGGGAAACTAAAAATGAAAATGAATTATCATTTGGAGAATTAAGCACTACTAACTTATTAGAATTAGAGAAAAAACTTATATTAAAAGTCTTAGAAGAAGAAAATTGGAATCAAACAAAAACTGCAGAAAGACTAGGTATATCTAGAAAACAACTTAGAACAAAAATGAAAAATTTTGGTCTACTTCCTTAAATATTTAGTTCCATTTGGAACAATTTCTTAAAATTTCTTTGGACTTTTTGGAACAAAATATCTTAAACACTAATCCCAATATTCTTAATATTGCTTGCTTTATCTTGTTTTTTAATTTTGGCATATCGTTTGCTTACTTAATAAATTGAGTATTAAAAATAATGTTTTTTAAGATAAAAAGGAGGTTGAAAATGAAATTAAAACTTTTTACAGCATCAGCGGTTTTACTTGGGGGTTTTAGCTTAGCAATTGCTGGAAATTGTCCAGGGGTTGAGTCTCCTGATGGAAAGAAAGTATTAAAAAAGGACATGAATCCTCCTCCTAGATTATATGCAATTCCGTCTAATTGTAAGCTGGATAATCCTAAGTTTGTAGCTAAGATAGCTGAAAAAGGAAAGAAACTTTTTAACAACAAAAAAATTGCTAACTGTGTAGCATGTCATAATGCCCCTGGCTCTGTTGGAGCAGGAAACATTGGACCAGATTTAACTGGTTATATGTCTACACTATTTAAAGCTCCTGATGCAAGAGGACAAAAGAAAAGCATAGATTGGATTTATCAAAGAGTGGCTGATTACAGAGTTCAAATTCCTGAAGAAATGAGAGACCCAAAAAGTCCTAAATTCGTTCCATATTACAACATAATGACTGTAAACCTAACAACAGGAAAACTTTCATACGATGATGTGTGTGCTATTACTGCGTTTTTAATGACTCTAAAGTAATGGAGTAAGTTTTGAAGAAGGTAGTGGCTATTATGCTTTTTTCTTTAGCATTTGCTTTAAGCTCGGTAGCAAAAATTAACTGGGAAAAATACGAAAATGCTTTTAAAAAAGCTAAAAAAGAAAACAAATTAATAATGATTTACATCTATTCTCCAGAGTGCCACTACTGTAAAGAAATGGAAAAAACAACTTTTCAAGATAAAGAAGTTCAAAGAACAGTTAATAAATACTTTGTTCCTATTAAGGTTAGAAAATGCTCTGAAGACGGGCTAGAAATAAGAAAGGAATATGGATATCTAGGGACACCAACTTTCCATTTTGTAGAAGCAAATGGAAAAAAAATAAAGAGCATTTTTGGAGCATGGAAAAAAGAGGACTTTTTAAAAATTCTTAAATTCTTTTATGAAGAACATTACAAAAACAAAAGTATGACTGATTATTTTATGGAAAATTAAAAAAATTTGGAGGTTATATTAATGAACAGAAGAAACTTTTTAAAGATGACAGCTATATCAGGAGCTGTTTTAGCTGTATCTCCAAAGCTACTTCCAAACACTGAAGCTAAAGCAGAACCTAAAAAAATACCTTACGAGAAGGTATTAAATGAAATTACTGGTGGTAAAACTCCTCAAGATTCTGCAGATGTTAAACTCATAGCTCCTGCTATTGCAGAAAATGGAGCAGTTGTTCCAGTTAAAGTTGAAGTAGCAAGACCTATAGAAGAAGTAAAAGCAATTCACATCTTAGCTAAAAAGAACTTCAATCCAAGAAGTGTAAGTGTTTATCTTTCACCGCAAAATGGAAAACCTTACTTCTCTACAAGAATAAGACTTGCAAAAACTATGGATGTAGTAGCATTAGTTGAGCTTTCAAATGGTGAATTTATAAAAGCAGAAAAACCTGTAAAAGTAACAATTGGTGGTTGTGGTTAATAAAAAACTAAAAATTTAAAAAGGAGGAATAAAAATGCCAAAAACTGCGTTAATAAAAGTAAGACCAAGAAGATACAAAAAAGGACAATTAGTAAGAATAGACTCAGTTATTATGCACCCAATGAACACAGGGCTTCAAAAAAACAAAAAAACTGGGAAAATTATTCCTGCAGACTACATAAATGACATAGAAGTATTTTATGATGGAGAAAAAATAACAACTATCAAACCTACTCAATCTGTAAGCGCAAACCCTTATATCTCATTCTACTTAAAAGCAGATAAAGAAGCACCTTTAAAAATTGTTTGGAAAGATATTACAGGTGATACAACTGAAAAGGTAATTAAGATAAAACCAAAAGGGTAGGAGGAAACTAAAATGAAAGCTAAAAAATTAATTGGAGCATTATTCATATCTGGTGCCGTTTTTGGCACTTTCGCAGCAGAAGGAATTTCCGCAGAGGACTGGGCATTATATCAGGAAGGTATCAATCCAGGAGAAGTTTTTGCTGAAGAAGTTGGAGGAGCTTTATTTGAGAAACCAATGGGACCTGAAGGAAAATCATGTGCATCATGCCATACAAAGAATGGAGAAGTTGAAGAAAGAGTTGCTACAGCAGCTGCATATTATCCTAAATATGACCCAAGCTGTGGAAAAGTTATAAGTTTAGAGCAAAGAATTCAACTTTGCCAGAAAAAATATCAAGGGGTAAAACCATTTTCTTTAAAAAGTAAAGAAAATACAGCTTTAACTACTTATTTATTTTATCTAGCAGCTGGAACGCCTATAAATGTAGATATATCTTCTCCTGTAGCTAAAGAATACTATGAATATGGAAGATATGTATTTACTCTAAAAAGAGGGAAAAGACACTTATCTTGTCAAGTTTGTCATGAGTTTGCAGTTGGAAAACTCCTTAGAATGCAGTGGTTAAAGCCTTTAGGTAAAGACCCAGTTATGGGAGCAGAAGGAAGTAGAGCTGCTGACCACTGGCCAGCATTTAGAATGACTAAGAATAAAGTTCAAACCTTACAGCAAAGATTTATTGGATGCCAAAAACAAGCAGGGCAAAAACCATTACCTTTAGGTTCTAAAGAAATGGTAGCTTTAGAGCTTTATGTTAAATCACTATCTAATGGAGTAGAACTAAAAACTCCAGGACTAAGAAGGTAAAAGGAGGCTGTTTTATGAATTTAACAAGAAGAGACTTTTTGGAGCTTGCAGCGATAGCTGGAATATCATTATCAGCTCCAGACGCTCTTGCTAAGCTCGCAAATATGAGCCCAGAAGAGCTAATGTCTTTTAAATCTGTAGGAAATGTAACTTTATTACATATATGTGATATGCATGCACATCTTAGACCTCTTTACTGGAGAGAACCTTCCACATTGGTTTCCCACCCATCTTTAGTTGGCAAACCAGGATTTTTATGTGGAGATGCTTATCTAAAATATTATGACATTCAACCAGGAACCCTTAGAGCATACTTTGATACTTATATTGATTTTCCAGAGCTAGCCCATAAATATGGAAAAATGGGCGGTGTAGCTTATATGGCTACACTTGTAAAACAAATTATCGCTGAAAGAGGAAAAGATAAAGTATTATTTATGGATTCAGGAGATACATGGCAGGGAACAGCTGTAGGGCTATTTACAAAAGGTAAGGCTATTGTTGACGCTCAAAATCTACTTGGCATTGATGTAATGGTTGGACACTGGGAATTTACTTATGGGAAAGATAGAGTTTTAGAACTTGTAGAAAACCACTTAAATGCAGATTTTATTGCTCAAAATGTTAAAGATGCAATGTGGGAAGAACTTGTATTCCAACCTTATGTAATTAAAGAGGTTGGAGGAGTAAAAATAGGAATTATTGGAAATGCATTCCCTTATACACCAATTGCTAACCCTAAACAATTTACAGAAGGCTGGACATTTGGAATACAACCAGAAACTCTCCAGCAATATGTAGATGAACTTAGAGAAGATAAAAAAGTTGATTTAGTAGTCTTACTATCTCACGATGGTTTTGCTTTAGACCAAGCACTTGCAAAAATGGTTAATGGAATTGATATCATCTTTAGTGGACATACCCATGACCCAGCACCTAAACCAATATTTGTTAACAACACAATGATTGTTATTGCAGGTTCTCACGGAAAATATCTTGGAAGACTGGATTTAGATGTTAAAAATGGAAAAATAAGAAAATGGAACTACAAGTTAATTCCTATTGCTTCTAACTTTATCAAACCAGACCCAGAAGTAGAGAAATTTGTAGAAAAAGTTTATGAGCCTTATAAAGACAAATTAGACCAGGTAATAGGAAAAACAGAAACTCTCCTTTATAAGAGAGATACTTTCTATTCAACATTTGACAGACTAATATGTGAAGCTATCAGAGATAAAACAGATGCAGAAATAGTATTTACTCCAGGATACAGATGGGGAACTACTATCTTACCAGGACAGGATATTACAGTAGACAATGTTTATGAAATGACTGCTATTACTTATCCTGATGTTTATACATTTGAAATGACAGGCGAGCAACTAAAAATGATACTTGAAGATGTTGCAGACAACGCATTTAATAAAAATCCTCTGTACCAGCAAGGTGGAGATATGAGTAGACTTCTTGGAGTTGAATATGAGATTAAACTTGGAGCACCTGCTGGAAAAAGACTTAGAAACATAAAAGTTAACGGGAAAGACCTAGACCCTAAACGCTCTTATGTTGTATCTGCTTGGGGTGGAAACCTTTACAAAGCAGGTAAAAATGTTAGACCTGATCACCCGCCTGTTTACGATGTTGTAATTGAATACATTAAAAAGCAAAAGATTATTAAAGTTCCTTATGAATCTAATGTGAAAATCCTAGACCTTGATTGTGGCTGTCCTACAGAGGGTGGAATATGCACTTAAATAAGCTTTTAGCTTTTACAATCTTATTCATAGGGATACTGGGAACAAGTTGCTCGAATATAAAGTATATATCAATGACTGAACATGACCCGTGGGAAGATGAAGATAGAGGAGAAATAGTTTCTTCTAAAAGTGAAAAAACTGCTGAAACTCAAAATAACAAAACAAAAAACAAAATAAAAGTAGAGGAAGAATTCGTAGAAATTCCAGACATATATGAGGTCAGCTGTAGTATAGACTTTGAAGAAGCAGATTTACAACTTAAATCTGCCTTAGAAGAAAAAAACTATAAAATTATCAAAATATCTCATGTAACAAAAGGCATGAGAGAGCAAGGTAGAACAGACTTTTGGGAAAACATGAATATTTATATGGTTTGCCGTTTATCCGATGGTTATTTTGTCTTAAAACATAATCCGTGGCTTGTAGGACTTTGTCCTATTAGAATTTACACTTACAAAAACGAAGAAGGCAAACTTGTTATTGGTATGTTTAGACCTTCCTTAGCAATTAAATGGATGGGAAATCCAGATTTAGTAGCTATGAAAGTATTAAAAACTTATGACAAAGAACTAAAAGAAGTAATTGATTCCGTCTGCGAAGAATAAAAATTTTTTTAAAGGAGGAGTAGCTATGAAAAAACTACTAGCATCAGCTTTACTTGGAGCAGGGGCAGTTGCTTTATTAAATGCTCCATCTACAGAAGCAGCACCTACATTCTATTTTGGAGATGGTAAAAAACTAACTATCTTCCAAATGGTTCAGGTATGGAACATTTATACATTAAAAAACGACCCTTCTAATCCGGATATGGATTCTAGAGATGACATTTACATCAGAAGAGGTAGAATTGGTGTAAAAGGAAAACTAAGAAAAGATATTTCATTTAAAGTTTGGTTTGCTTATGACAATCTTGGAAAAGATAAGCAGACAGCTGCAACAGGTGGGACATCTCAAGACACTTATGATAATAGAGAATTTTATATCTGGGATGCAATATGGACTTGGCATTTAGACCCTGAATGGGCAAACATATCTATTGGATATTTTAGACCTCAGGTTGGAAAAGAAAGTATAACCACTGCATTTAAAGTTATTTCTTTCCAAAAAGCAACAACAAATTTCCAACCAAGGAGACATATAGTCTATAGAGGACCTGGTCGTGAAACAGGTATTAACATAGGTGGTTTAGCTATAAATAAAAAGTTTAATTATAATATAGGTCTCTTTGATACATCAGAATATACTGGTAACAGCGGTGATAAAAATTGGTCACCTTTAATCGCTATGAGGTTTGCTTGGTCATTTGGAGATCCTGAACATAAAAAATACAAAATGGGATATACACAAACTTATTATGGTAAAAGAAATGGAATAACATTAGGATTAAATTACACATATCAAGGTAAAACTGATTACTTTAAAAGTAATTCTCTAGTAGGATTTGATATTTTAGCAAACTTTGGTCCTATAGATTTCAATGCTGAATATGACATTTTAAGCAGAAAAGATTTCAATACTAACGGAGATGATTATAACAATAAAGTCTATTCCATAAAGTTTGGTTACAATATTAAAACAAGCAAAGGAATTATAAGACCTGCTGTAATGTATGCAAAACATGATGCAGACTCTATATTCAAGACCAATCCCACAGCAAATAGAGTCCATTCATCCCTAAAAACTGAAGAAGAACTTTACGAAGTCAGCTTAAACTGGTTAATTAATAAGGATAAATTAAAGTTAAATATAGCATATGATTGGGGTAAAAAAGATGATTTAACAAAAACTACAGATAAAACCAATTGGTCTTATATTGGTGTAGGTTTCCAATTCATCTATTAATACAAAGCAATACGGGAGGTCTTTTCTACCTCCCTTTTTTTCTTTTTAGATTTTTGTCCTAGATTTAGGGAAATCCTTAAGTTTAGGATAAAAATCTAAAA
>QNYP01000181.1 GCA_003978675.1 Hydrogenothermus sp. | reverse complement strand
CAACACCATTAGCTATAGCCCCTGGGTCTGCCCCTCCATGCCCTGGGTCTATCATAATAAGTTTTTTTCTTAGGGAGAAGTCTTTTTTCTTAGCTCCTTCTGACACAAGTATGTAAAAAACAGGGTCTAAAGTAAGTTATTTTTAAAGAGGATTTGATGGTAAAAGTAATTTTATCTGTGTGTTTAATTTTTATCAGCTATGTATTTGCTTCTTCTATAAATATAAAGCATTTTGAAAAAAAGGATATTGTTTATATATCAAATATTCAAAATATAGAAGAAATTCCATTTATAGATCCTTCTTTTTTGGTTATTCAGCTAAATGGAGTAGATAGTGTAAAACTGAGGAAAAGAAAGACAGATTTATTAAAAGATATTAATATTATAAAAACTGTAGAAGGATTAAAAATTGTTTTTGAACTGAAAAGTTCTAACGTTAAACATTTCGTAAAAAGGCGTAAAGGTGGTTTTGAAATAGTTTTTTATTCTAACGAAAAAAATTTAGCTCTTAAAAGTAGAACAAAGCATATTGTTAAATTTGAGAAAAAGAAAAATTTTGAACCTACAGTTAAATTAGAACCAATAAATCTTTTACAAAAAATCCCTAAAAATTTTAAATTTACTCTAGACCCTGTTTTTTACATACTTGTGTCAGAAGGAGCTAAGAAAAAAGACTTCTCCCTAAGAAAAAAACTTATTATGATAGACCCAGGGCATGGAGGGGCAGACCCAGGGGCTATAGCTAATGGTGTTGTAGAAAGTAAGATTAATTGGAAAATAGCTATGTATTTAAAAAAGCTACTTGAGAAAGATGGCAGGTTTAAAGTGTTATTAACCAGGAAAAAAAACGAGACAATATCACCATACCGTAGAAGTATAAGGGTAATGAAATATCACCCTGATCTTTTAATAAGTATCCACTGTAATTCAGCACCAAACCCAAATGCAAGAGGAACATATATCTATACATTAAGTCTAGAAGGAGCAAAGAAGAAACTAACTAGACTTGTAGAAAGTAGAGAAAATAGAGAAAATCCAATTTTTATAAAGGAAGTAAGAGTGAGTAGAAATTGGTATGTAAATAAAATAGTTGCGGAACTGGCAATAAATACAACAGTGGTAGAGGGCTTTAAATTTGCTTATACATTGAAAAGGAAATTAAATTATATAACTACAGTTAAAGATATAGACAGTGGAAATTTTATAGTTTTAAAAAACCCTGGAATTCCTTCTATTTTAATAGAAACTGCATTTTTAACTAATAAATATGATGCAAAACTATTAAAAAACAATATCTTTTTAAAAAACTTTGCCGCATCTATATATCTTGGTATAGTAGACTATTTTTATAACCAAAGTTATATAGTGGTAAGGAGATGATTTTAGCAATAGATATAGGCAATACAACTGTAGAATTTGGATTTGTAAAAGACCAAAAATTTTTAAAAAGTTATAAACTTTCATCAAATATTGATAAAACAGTTGATGATTGGCTTTTAGATTTAAAAACAATTTTTTCAGTAGAAAATTTAAAAGTTCAAGATTTTGTTATATCTTCAGTTGTTCCTCAAATAGAAGATAAAATATCACATGCAATAAAAAAAGGATTTAATAAAAAGCCTCTAATAATTGGGAAAGAGTTAAAAATTCCTATAAAAAACAACTATAAAAATCCTTATGAAGTTGGTATGGACAGATTAGTAAATGCTTATGGAGCTATTCATAAAGCAAACCCTCCATTAATTGTTATAGACCTTGGTACTGCAATCACATTTGATATCGTTAACGAAAAAGGGGAGTATGAGGGAGGAGCAATATTTCCTGGAATTGACAGTAGCATAAAAACATTATTTTCTAAAACTTCAAAACTTCCTATGGTTTCTATAGATGAAACTAAAAATATAATAGGTAAAACGACAATTGAAAGTATACAATCAGGGATATTTTTTGGATATTGTAGCTTAATAGAAGGTATGGTTAATAGAATTTCTAAACATTACAATCATAGTTTCAATATAATCATAACTGGAGGAAATTCTAAATTAATATCAAGAGGTTTATCTATAAAACATATTTTAGATGAATATTTAAGTCTTGAAGGTATTTATTTGATATATAAATTTAATCATAGTAAACTATAACAAAGCATAAAATTTAAATGGAGGAGAGTAAAAATGGAAAACTGGGTAAATTCAACACCAGAAACAATAATATTAGTTTTAATGCTTATCCAATTTATAGTTTTATGGCTTGTTTTAATGGGTGGTAATAAAGGAGAAAGCCAAGGAGCTTAATACTTTTTTGATTTTTTTATTTTTTTTATAGGAATTTAAGATTTAAAGGAGATTTTTATGAGCGAAGAAAGAAAAGCATATCCTTTTGCGCTTGTTGGTTTTTTTGTTACTGATAAATCTATAGAAGATACTTTCAGAAAAGATGTTACTCCAGAAGAAATAGAAAAAGTTCAAAAGCTTTTAAAGGAAACAATTTTTACTGAAGGGGTTGATATTGCTATTGCTCCTTTTGTTGTTCCTCCAGACCAGGTTGATGGTGCATTAAAGGAACTTGCAGATATTGTTTTTGACCCAAATGAAAAAACAGATGCGTAAAGGAGTTTTATAAATGGTAAAAATAGCTATTTCTGGTGTTTTAGGTAGAATGGGAAGAGCTATTTCAAATATAGCTTATGAAGATAAAGATGTAGAGCTTGTTGCAGGTATAGAAAGTCCAGATTGTGCTCACTCCCATGATACTATAGGAGAAGTGTTAAACAAACCTAATTTAAAAGCTCCTATTACTCCAGACTTAGCAAAAGTTATAGATAAATTTGATGTTCTTATTGATTTTGCAAACTCAACAGAAGCGGTTTTGTCTCACCTTAGACTCCTTGCATCTGATAAAAATAAAAAAGCTATGGTTATAGGAACCACTGGATTTTCTGAAGAAGAATTAAAAGAGATAAAAGAAATTTCAAAAAATATTCCTATTGTTTTGGCTCCTAATATGAGTATAGGAGTAAATCTTTTATTTAAATTAGTTCAAGAAGCAGCAAAAGCTTTAAAAGGAAAAGGATACGATATAGAAGTTATAGAAATGCACCACAGATTCAAAAAAGATGCTCCTTCTGGAACTGCTGTAAGAATAGTAGATATATTAAAAGAAGAAACTGGAATAAATAATGTGATATACGGTAGGAATGGGGATTACCCAGAAGGAAGACCTTCAGATGAAATTGCAGTTTTTGCTCTTAGAGGTGGAGATGTAGTTGGGGAACATACAGTTATATTTGCTGGTCTTGGAGAAAGAATAGAATTAACTCATAAAGCAGGTTCTAGAGATATATTTGCAAAAGGGGCAGTTGAAGCTTCTAAATGGGTTAAAGATAAGAAGGCAGGCCTTTATGATATGATGGATGTTTTAAATTTAAAATAATGCTAAATAAAAAAGTTAAAGATTACTTTACAGTAGGTTCTGTAGGGCTTCATCTAGTATCTGGGATAATAGTTGGTTTATTGATTGGATATTTTTTAGATAAGGCTTTTAATACAGGATACGTTCTAACAATTGTTTTTTTCTTTTTAGGTATATTAACAGGATTTTATAACATGTATAAAGACGTTACAAAGTATATTCAAAAAGAAGAAAGAAAAAAAGATTAGCCTTTTTTATAAGAGTATACGGCAGAAATACACATAATTAGGCTTATAATAGCTAAATATACAAAAGGGTTTAAAATACCTTTTTCTATGAGTTTTAGAAGATAAAAGTTTACAAATGTGTATAGAATAATAAATAAGATAATGCCTCCTAGTAAAATTTCCTTTTCTTTTTCTATACCTACGCCTATAAAAAAGGCAATTGCTCCTATAAAAAGGAAAGGGATAACATAACCAATTCTTTCAAAAATTACTGAGTAAGCCTTGTTTTTCTCATTTTTGTCAGAGGAAGAGGTTAATTCAATTAATTTCTTTAATTTAAAATCATCATATGTGTAGTCCTTCTTGTAATTTATATCTAACTTAAGTTCGTATCTTTCGAATTTCAAAACGGAAAATCCTTTCTCTGAAGGTATTTGTATTAAACCATTATCTAAAATTAATAGACTATTTTTTATAAAAGCCTTTTTTGCAGTGATTAATCTACCGTCTTTTTTACTAAATAAAAATACATCTTCAAACTGATTTTTATTTTTATCTTCTATATAAATAACTGTATCGCCGGGAAATTTAAAAAAATTCTTGGGTTGAATAGATTCCATGTAATAGTTTCTTACACTTTCTGTAATAAACTTTGCCCTTTCTCTATTTGTTTTAGGAATGATAAAGAATGAAAACAAAATAGAAATCAAGGCTAAAACGATGGAGATTTTAAAAATCAATGAAAGAAGATAGTTCTTAGAAATACCAAGAGATTTAATAGCTATTATTTCTCTTGTTTCTCTTAGACTAATTCCTGTAAAAAAAAATGCTAAGGTAGTTGCAATGAAATATTGAAGTTTAAAAAAGGATATATTTATAAGGAGTAAAGAAGCTATAAACTGAAAAATACCTATATGATAAAAAACAGATGGTAAATGCATAACCTGTGAGGATATTACTAAGACAGAAAAAAGAACAAGTAAACTAACCTCATAAGCTATAAATTTTTTATACACATATTTATCTAATAACTTCATCCAAAAAATTTTACCATTTTGATTTTAGTTTTTTTAAGTGCTGTTTATAATCTTTTGAGAAAATATGTGTTTTTCCATCTTTTGTAAAATAAAAGAGATAATCAGTTTTTTCAGGGTTGAAAGAGGCGTTTAAACTTTCTTTTGAAAAACTACATATTGGAGTAGGAGGCAGTCCTTGTTTTTTGTAAGTGTTATAAGGAGATTGTATAAGTTTCAACTCTTTTATTTGTTTTTCCTTTATATTTAACTTTTTTGCCATATAAAGTAGAGTTGCATCTATTTGTAATGGAAGTTTTTTATTTAATCTGTTATGTATGACTGAAGATATTAGATATTTATCTTTTGTTGTTTTGGCTTCTTTCTCTATTATAGAGGCTATTATCATTTTTTCATAAAATTCTTTATCTGCTTTTTTATAAGTCCTTATAAATTTATTGTAAAAAATATGAAATAGTCTTTTAGGAGATGTATTTTTTTCTAAAAAATATGTGTCTGGAATTATAAATCCTTCAAAATTATCATAAGGAAATCCTATAGATAAAAGTTTAAATTTATTGTTAAAAAAATTTAAGAAATTTTCTTTTTTTATTATTCCATACGTTTCTAGTTTTTTTGAAATGCTAAATAAGTCATCTCCAGGAATAATTATTACTTTTATTAAATCTTGTTTTCCTTTAGATATCTTTGAAAATATATTTATTAAATTACTATTTTTCTCTATCTTATAGTATCCTGCTTTTGGGGTTTCATTTAAAAGTAAAAATAATAATATAAATAGGTCTTTACTGATTATTAGTTTTTGATTTTTTAGTTCCTCTGATATTTTTAATAAAGTTTCTCCTTGATTTATATAAATGTATGTATCTTTTGTATTGTATGGTAGTGTTAAAAATAAAGTAAAAATAACACATACAGTAAATATAAAAGCTATTAAACTTTTCATAATGGATTTTTTGACAGATAACTTTCAAGAATTACAACTGCAGAAATGCTATCTAGTTTTTGCTTCTTTTTCTTCTTGCTTTTTAACAGGACAGATAATCTTTCTTCTGCTATATCTGTTGTAAATCTTTCATCTTCAAACTCTATGGGAATATGTGGAAAGTGTTTTTGTATTTTTTTAGCAAAATTCTTTGTTTTTTTTGCCTGCTCTCCTTCTTCACCACTTAAAGTTAAAGGTAGTCCTATAACTATTTTTGTAGGTTTATATTGATTAATAATTTCTTCTAGCTTTTTGAAAAATTCTTTATTATTTAAAAATGTTCCTAAAGGTGTTCCAGAAAAACCAAAGGGGTCACTAACAGCAACCCCTATTCTTTTATCTCCAACATCTAAAGCAAGAATCCTATCTTTTAGCTCTGGCAGGTTTCGCCCTCACATTTTGTTGATATTCCTGCAATTTTATAAAGTGGGCAAAGTCCTATAATTGCAGAAAGCATAAGAATAATACCTATCCAAAATCCAATTTCAAAAATTCCGTCTTTTTCTAAATCTAAAAATACTAAAATTGCTCCAATTAAAACCCTAACGATTGCGTCCCATAAAGCCATAACAGCTACCCTCCTATTTTAGTAATCCAAAAACTTTTAATAAAAGTTCTAAACTTTCTTTGTTTGTAAGTATAACCAAAGCAAATAGGAAAAATATCATAACTTTTAAAACCTTTATTTCTCCTCTTATTTCCTGCCTGAGAGCTTCTATATCTCCTTTAACCTCATTTCTTAGAGATTCTATATCTCCTTTTAACTCTTGCCTAACAGTTTCTATTTCCTGTCTAACAGTTTCTATTTCCTGTCTAACAAGTAGTATGTCTTCTTTGGTAGCAAGTTCTTTTCTAAGTTCGTCTCTAAGTTCTATTTTTCTTTTTTTAGTTTCCTCTAATACTTTTTCTTTTAATTGGCTTTCTACTTCATTGACTATTTCTATAACTTCTACTGCAGTTTCTTTACCTAGCTTTTCTACTAACTTATCATAAAGCTTTGCAGAGATATTTACATCCATTTGTTTATACTAACGCTTCTTCTTTTGTTCCTACTACTTCATCTGGGTGAGCTATTCTTCCTAAAACTGCTGATGCTGCTGCTACAGCTGGCCCTGCAAGGTAAACTTCAGAGTTAGGGTGTCCCATTCTACCAGTGAAGTTTCTATTAGAAGTAGATACTGCAACTTCTCCTTCTGCTAATATTCCCATATGTCCTCCAAGGCAAGGACCACAAGTAGATGTGCTTATTAGGCAACCTGCGTCGGCGAGTACCTCAAGTATTCCTTCATGCATTGCTTGTCTGTAAACTGCATCTGAAGCAGGTATTACTATACATCTAACATCTGGATGAACTTTTCTTCCTTTTAGTATTTTTGCTGCAATTCTTAAATCTGATAATCTTCCATTAGTACAAGAACCAATAAATACCTGATTTATAGGTCTTCCTGCAACTTCAGAAACAGGTTTGACATTTGAAGGTAAGTTTGGTGCAGCTACTACTGGCTCTATTTTTGAAGCATCAAACTCATACTCACAGCAGTATTTAGCATCTGGGTCTGGTTTGTATATCTTCGGCTCTCTTTTAATTCTTCCCTTTAGCCATTCTAATACTTTTTCATCTGCTTCCATAATTGCATTTTTTCCACCTGCTTCTATTGCCATATTTGTTATTGTTAATCTATTTTCTACATCTAAAGCTTTAATAGCTTCTCCGTGGTACTCCATTGCTTTATATAAAGCTCCATCAACACCAATTTCTCCAATCACAGTTAAAACAAAGTCTTTTCCACCAACCCATCTTTGAGGTTTTCCATAGAATGTAAATTTCATAGTTTCTGGAACTTTTAACCAAGTTTCACCTGTTGCCCATATATACGCTAAATCTGTTGAACCTACTCCTGTAGAAAATGCTCCTAATGCTCCATATGTACAAGTATGAGAGTCTGCTCCGATTACTAAATCTCCAGGAACGATAAATCCTTTTTCTGGTAAAACTGTATGCATTACTCCACTATCTTGCCCCTCAAAGTAGTTTTTAATTCTCATCTTTTTTGCAAAATCTCTAGATATTTTTATCTGCTGAGCAGACATTATGTCTTTTGGTGGAAAGAAGTGATCCATAACTAAAGCTATTTTATCTGGGTCGTGAACTTTGTCTATTCCATATTTTTCAAGCTGTTTTATTGCAAGTGGTGCAGTAATATCATTTGCTATAGCAAGGTCAACCTTAACTGTAACAAGTTCTCCAGGTTCAACATAATCTCTTCCTGCATGAGCAGCTATTATTTTTTCAGTTATAGTCATTCCCATGTTTTTTTATCCTC
>QNYP01000182.1 GCA_003978675.1 Hydrogenothermus sp. | reverse complement strand
GGGATAACAACTACATTAGGAAGCATTTTTATTCTTGTAGCGTCATAAGAATACAACAATCTATCCATTTCATCATCTAAGACTCTATGTTCTCCTAATAATTCTCTCAAAAATCTACCTCTACAGAAATTACTTCTCCTGCTAAGAAAAAAAACACTCCAGTTATAGAAGAAATAAAGGCAAAAATAAAATATGTAGAAAAACAGGGAGATAAAGTTAAAGTTATGTTTGATAAAAATGGCAAATCCATTACTGCTTATATGGAGTATGATTATGATTTATACATACTTTTAGAAGACTCTATGAAATATAACTTACCGTTGATTTTTGTCATCAAAAAAGAAAATGATAAAGTATATATTGAAGAAATAAAATAAATTTGGAGAGAAAGGAATGTTAAAGCTAGAGCAAAAGGAAATAATTCCTGTTCCTGAAAATGTAAAAAGAGCTTTAAGAGAATTATTAGGAGAACATAGAGTCTTAGATGATGAAATGGATAGATTGTTGTATTCTTATGACGCTACAAGAATAAAAATGCTTCCTAATGTAGTTGTTATCCCTGAAACCCAAGAAGAAGTTCAAAAAATTGTAAAAATATGCTACGAGAATGGCATTCCTGTTACTCCAAGAGGAGCTGGTTCTGGCTATACAGGTGGTGCTCTTCCTGTAAAAGGTGGAGTCCTAGTTTCTTTTGAAAAGATGGATAAAATTTTAGAAATAGATGAAGAAAATGCTGTTGCTAGAGTTCAACCAGGAGTTGTAACCTTTAGATTACAGCAAGAAGTAGAAAAAAGAGGGTTATTTTATCCTCCTGATCCTGCAAGTTATAAATTCTGCACATTAGGAGGAAATGTTGCTGAAAATGCAGGGGGACCAAGGTGTGTTAAGTATGGTGTAACTAGAGAATATGTTATGGAATTAAATACAGTTATTCATACAGGAGAGGTAATACATACAGGAAGACCAACATTAAAAGATGTTGCAGGATACGACATTACAAGATTGTTAATTGGTAGTGAAGGAACTTTAGGTTTATTTACAGAAATTACGCTAAAACTAATTCCAAAGCCAAAAGCATCAAAAACTGCAAAAGCTATATTCTCTGATATAGCGTCAGTAGGTAAAACAGTTAAAGACATATTCAAAGCTGGCATTTCTCCTTCTGCATTAGAGTTTATGGATAAACTTGCAATAAATGCTGTTGAAGACTTTGGTAATTTTGGATTACCAAGAGATGCAGAGGTTTTATTACTTATAGAAGTAGATGGGCATCCTAAAGCTGTTGATGAAGAAATTGTTGAAGTTGCTAGAATATGTGAGTTAAATGGAGCAAAAGTTGAAATAGCAAAAACGGATGCGGAAGCTGCTAAACTTTGGGAAGCAAGAAGAGCGTTATCTCCTGCTGTTGCAAAACTTGGCAGAACAAAAATAAACGAAGATATAGTATTTCCAAGAAGCTATCTTCCAGAGGCATTACCAAGACTTAGAGAAATAGGAAGAAAATACAATCTAAAAATGGTTAATTTTGGACATATTGGAGATGGAAACGTTCATGCAAACTTTATGATAAATGGTTTAGACCCTGATGAAGTTGCAAGAACAGAAAAAGCTGTTGAAGAAGTGTTTAATTTAGCATTAGAGTATGGTGGTTCAATAACTGGAGAACATGGAGTTGGGATAACAAAAGCAGAATTTATGAAAAAACAATTTAAACCTCAAGAAATGGACATTATGAGAAAAATAAAAAAAGTATTTGACCCACAAGATTTAATAAACCCGGGGAAAATGGACATAGATTAGTCCATTTCCTCTTTTTTATTTATCTTTTCAAGATATCTTTTAGCCTTTATATTGATTGGATCTAGTATTAAAACATCATTGAATATTTTCTTAGCATTACTTAAATCATTTGTTTTGTAATATATAATTCCAAGTTCTAATAAAAAATTTGTATCTGTTGGATATAATGCTAGCATCTTAGACACTACTTTATGAGCATTTGTGTAGTCCTTTAATTCTCTTAAAGCAAAAGAAAGTCTTAAATTTCCATAGTAATTATAAAAATCTATTTTTAATATTTGATAACACATATCTACAACATCTTTGTATTTTCCTTGAGCAAGTAATGGAAGTATATAGCCAAGCTTTGCCTCTACAGAATATGGAAATACCTTCATAGCTTTCTTGTAATGATATATTGAATTTCTATAGTTTCCCTTGAGGTAGTATAACCATCCGAGTCTTAAATTTACTGTATATCCATTTGGATATTTATCATAAATAGGTATTAATACTTTTATTGCATCTTCGTAGTTTTGCATTTTCTCAAAGTTATAAGATTGCCAGTAATATTTTTTGATTTCTTCATTAGTTAATGAAAATGCAAAATAAACAACAGATAAAACAGAAAAAAGAATTTTTCCCACAGTTGTTCCCCCTTTAAAATGCAAATTAAATTTAAAAACTAAAACCTGCTCCTAATGTTAAAGTTGTTAAATTTGCTTCATTAGTAGATAATTCATCTCTAAATGTATCATTAAATACAGATAAATATATACTTGAATTTTTATTTAATATATACTTAATACTTCCACCTATTCCATAAAGTCTTTCTTCTGCAACATTGTAAACTAAAAGTCCTCCATTTTTTACGGCAAAAAGAGTCTTCCCAATATATCCTATTCCAGAAAATACCCATCTGCTAATATAATATGAAAAAGAGCCTTCTAAAGAAGTGTAAGTTTTCTTACCTGTAGGGCTATCAGGAATGTATATCACATAAGGCTTAATCGTTATATATGTTCTACCTTTTTTGTAAAAATTACCTTCTCCATAAATAAGAATCCCATTTATTTGGAAAACTTTCAAAGAGTTTCCATTAACTTTGTAATTGGAATAATAACTTGTATGAAATTCTCCTCCCAATTCCCATTGGTACAGTTTAAATTTAGAATATCCCAAAGTTATAATTATTCCATTATCTGTATTCCTTTGAGGAGTTATATTTTTTTCATCATTTTTTATAAAATAAGTTCCTATCTTAATTTTCCTATTTCCGTAAAAATTTGTATATGAAGCAGAAAAATTGTTTTGGTTTAAAGTCTTTCCATCCTTAAAATTAATTTTTATATAGTCAATCTCTGCTTCTAAAACATGGTTTAAACTATAACCAAAATAAAAATAAGAACCTAAAAAATAACCATCTTTTTTTGCTATTGAGCTCTTATAAATTAAAGGAGTTCCATATATTGATACGCTCGTTAAAGAATTTGCAAAAGCTGAAGATGAAATAATTGCTGTAAAAACAACTATATTTTTCAATTTCATAAATTTTTAACCTCCAAAATTAATAGTTTTTAATTTGTACGTCCTATTACCCACTTTAATTTTCTTAATGCCAAATACATCATCCAATTCTAATTTTGTTAATATAGGTTTTTTGGAAAAAATTGAATAAACCTTGCCTTCAATAATTTTCTCGTTAATTGTTTTCCCTTCATATTTAGACAATCCAACTGAGTGATTAAAAGATGCAATGAAAAGGATAAAATCTTTTAATATTTTAGATGTTGTTAACTTAAACGGTAGAAAATCTTTAAAAATTACATTTTTTTCAGATGTAAGTGGTATCTTAGGAGCGGATATAAATATGTCTTTTAAATATTCATCAAAACCATCAAGTCTATAAAAATAAAATGTTTCATTAGCCTTACCAAAGTATAGTTTTCCTTTACCTGTGTCAAAATAAAATGTTCCATCTACTGCCATTTTTACTGACATTTCAAATTCATCTATTTTTTTATTATCAATAAAGACCTCATAAATAAAAGAATTATCCAAATAAAAAGAAAGCTTATTAGTTTTAGACCTATCTGCAAACGCTGGTTTTATTTTTTCTCCTTCTTTAGGTAAATCGTTAGAGAAAAATTCATTATTTGAAATGAATGAAACAAAACTAAAAGGTAGTGTAGGACTTCCAACTTCTGGATACAGTTGAACTTGCACATGGATATGGGGCTGAGGAGAATATCCAGAGTTTCCACATAATCCAAGGAAGGTTCCTACTTCAACCCAATCTCCAACTTTTACTTTTATACTATCTTGGGCGAAATGAGATATCTCAACATAGAAACCTCTTTCATCATAAATAACTACATAATTACCCCAGTTATTTTCCTTATCAACTGTTCCTATTTCATTGTCTGGTAAATCCGATATTACTTTGACAACCCTACCTCTAATAGGAGATAAAACAGGTTTTCTAAATGCATAATAATCCGTTAAATTAAGTCCCTCATTTGTATAAGTTTTTCCGTTTTCATCAGTTATTACAAAATCATAAGCATATTTCAATTGTCCCTTGTGTGTCCATTTCCCATCAAATCCTTGCCAAACTGTCCATTCTCCAGCGAAAGGTAAATGAATACCCCTTTCTGTCCCTTGAAATCGTTTTTGAGAAGTTAAAAATAAATCTAGCGTTTCTTCAGGAGTTTTTCTTATTATTTTTGCGATATAAGGAAAACCAACAATTCCAATAACATATAAAAACATTAAAGTTATTAGATTAAAAGGCAGAGTAAATACAGGTATTCCATAAAAAGACCAAAAAGATTTTGTAGCAGATAAAACAATAGTTGAAGTTATTACAGCGGTAATTGCTATAAAATAGCTTTTAATTGAAGGAATTAAAAATATTCCTCCTAAAGCTACTGCAATAAGGATAAAATTAAAACTACTTATGTCTGAAAATACATTATAAAAGGAACCTTTAAACAGATATATCGTAAAAGCCCCTATATAATAACCAATCAAAGCTAAAAAAAACAAAATACGGGAAATAAAAAATAAAACAATGCTAATTATGATGCCTGTAAATACATATGGAGAAAAAATTATTGCTCCTAAAGATTTAAAGAAACCACTTAAAAACTGAGGAGTAATTTCTTCTAAAACTAATATATTAAAGTGAGGATATAGAGCATCTATAAATAAATTTGTATAACCTGCAACAGAAAGATATATTATTGAGCTTATAACTGTAAAAGGAATACTAAGTATAGGTAATTTTAAATAGTAAGAAAATATACTATATAAGAACATAGAAAAAACAAGGGTTAAAATTCCAGAAATAAAAACAAGAAATAAAGTTAAAATTCCAAATTTAAACAAATATCCTATAGAAAGTCCAACTAAAAGAGCGTTATATGTATAAAAACCACTTTCTAAAAATTCCTTCTCTAAGTTTAAAAACTTTGCAAAAAGATATGCTGACAAAACAGCTAAAATCCCTGAAATCCCTAAATAAGGGTTAATAAATGTAATTAGCAAAAATAATAAACCTGCAATTGGATTTTCTAAAAAGAAAATCTCCGAATAACTGTTTAGGATTGATTTTATAAACTGCTTTATTTTCATAACACCCTTATTTTATTTTCAGTTTTTCTGGTAATTTTTCCCTTCTTTCTATGTCTGTTAAATCTTCTCTTTCCCTGACTATCTCAACAGAGCCATCTTCCATAATCATCACTATATTTGGTCTATACTCTATGAACTGCATCCATTGGGTATTATTGTAAGCTCCTACAGGAGAAAATATAAGCCTTGTGCCTCTTTCCAAAGGAGGTAAAAGAGTTCCTTCATCTAATACATCTATATTCATACACAAAGGACCATAAATAACTGATGGTTCGTTTGCTCCTGATACTTCTCTATCTATTTCTATATTAAACTTATACCAAAATGCTGTGAATAACAGATTTACCCCTGCATCAACAACATAAGCTTTTCTCCCATCAGGAAGTCTTTTTGAAGCGTGTATAGTTGTAATCAAATATTCTGCTTCGTCTATAATAGCTCTTCCACTTTCTAATATCAGTTTTGGAAAATCTCCCGGTCTTAAATTTTCATATAAAGCATTTGTTATTTTTTCTGCATATTCATCAACAGGAGGAATTAATATATCTGGAGGTAAATATGTCCCTTTCAATCTATTTCTAGAAGGAAATCCTCCACCTATATCTAAAAATTCTATTGAATATCCAAAATTGTCTTCTATCTCATATTTAAATTGAACCATCTTTTTAACTTCATTTGCATATGCTTCAGGGTCAATAATAAATGTTCCTATGTGACAGTGTAGCCCTGATAAGATCAGTTTATTTCCAGCCTTTATTCTTTTAACAGCATCTAAAGCTTGCCCAGTTTCAAGGTTAAATCCAAATCTACTCCATTGAGGCTGTACTCCTGTATCCATATTTATTCTTATAGCAACTTTTAATTTCTTCCCTAATTTCTCTGCAACTTTCTCTAAATCATTAATTTCATCAAAATGGTCAATATTAATTGTAGCTCCTTCTGCAGAAGCTATTTCAAGTATTTCTAAAGGTTTATAAGGGCCGTTAAATATAATGTTTTCCCCTTTTATTCCTAATTTTCTCGCTTTTTCATACTCAAAAGCAGAAACAACTTCAGCAATAGCTCCTTCTTGATGAAGTGTTGCACATACAGCTTGAAGGTAATTTGTTTTATAAGACCACCCAAACACAACATTTGGATATCTGGAAGAAAAAGAATTGTATATCTTTCTATACTGTTGTCTTAATTTTTTTTCAGAAATTACAAATAGTGGAGAACCAAAATTTTCGACTAAATAATCAATAGAAACTCCATCTATATCTTTTCTTATTTTTCTAGCATAATATGGAGAACTACCAAACTTATTCATAAAACCTGTTTGGATTTTTGTTATTACTGGCTTTTCATATATTTTTTTCATCACACTTCACCTCTTATTATTATTTGTTGGAATTTATCCATTTCTATTACAAAGTCATCTGTGTATCTTATGTAAAGTTTTCCTGCTTCATAATCATTTATATTTATAGGAAGATCAAAAGCTTTTCTTACTATATTGCTCGCTATGTTAACACCGACGCCTGTTGAGAAATAAGACCAGGCTGGAAATCTAGGATTTATCTCTATTAGGTAAATTTCTTCTTTTTCCACATTTACAATACATTCAAGTTCAAAGGCACCTTTCCATTTATAAACCTCAATAAATCTTTTAGCAGCCTCCAAAAGTTTTTTATTTTTTATTGTTATACCAGTCCATATTTTTCCAAGCTCTGTTATCCATGACTTTTTTATACCAACCATGCCTAAACTATTTCCTTCTCCATCACCACCTGCAACAACATTCATCTCTTCACCATAAACTACCTGTTGAATAATTACTGGATATCCCCATTCTGCAACTATTTTGCTGTAATAACTTACTGCTTCCTGCAGAGAGTTAGCTTTATACGCCTTGTAAAAAGCCCCTTTAACCATTACTGGAAAACCAATTTCTTCAACTGCTTTATTTAAGTCTTCAAGTGTAGAAACAACCTTAGTTTTTGGAAAACTTATACCTATATTCTTTGCTACTTCTTCGAGCTTGTCTTTACCTCTTAATTTAAACTGTTCCATACTTGGTAAAAATGTTTTTATTCCATAGCTTTCCAAGTCTTTTTGGTATTTTATATAAATTGGAAGCTCGGCATCTAAAACAGGCATTACGAAATCAAGACCATAATTGTTTTTTATGTAAAGTAGTCTTTCTATGTAAGCTTCATGTCCACTAGAAGGATAAGGCATCATAAATGCTTTATCTACTATCCAGTCCATATATATCCCAGGTTCCATTGCATCATATGCAAGACCCACTATCTTTGCATTTAACTCCTTATCTTGTTTTATACTTTTGGCTACACCTATTCCTGGCCCTGGATTGTCTACCGCGTTAATTCCTGAAATACCTACTTTTATTTCCATTTTTAACTCCTTAAATTAGCTTATAACTTCTTAATTTCTCCAAAAAATCAGTTAAATCTCTATAAGCGGTATCTTTATCTATTTCAAATTCTTCAACTAATTTATTTAAGATCTCTCCCTCTGCTAATCCTTCCTTTAGTAATTTCAAGATAAAAAGACCTGTTTGATTTGTTGTCCAGCTTTCACCTGTTGTTGGGTTAAA
>QNYP01000183.1 GCA_003978675.1 Hydrogenothermus sp. | reverse complement strand
TTTCTATTTCTGCTAAATATTTTCTATTATAAACTTTGGTTAAAGAATCTTCGAATATTTTTCTTTTGAAAATGAAATAAGAACCTTAAAATACGTAGAAAAAACCCATAAAGAAATATATACAATAAACTCACAATTAAAAACTTTAGGAATAACCTATTATATACCTTTAAAGGATAAAAACACATTAAAAGCTATTCTAATTGTAGACTTCTCATTTGAGGCGTTAGAAGAAATAAACACTCTTGTGAATAAGATAAAACAGGCAATTATATTTCTAATGTTATTTACATTTGTTCTTATTATTATAAGTATATTTATGGTCATTAGAATGTTCTTTATTAAAAGAAAAATATTCGAAGATTCTTTAACCAAAGTTTATAATAGAAAATATTTAGCAGAAATAGAAAACTCTATAGATTTAAAAGACTATATAGTAGCAATAGTAGATATAGACTTTTTTAAACATATAAATGATACATATGGACATAAAGTAGGAGACGAAATACTAAGACAATTTGCACAATTTTTAAAAGAAAATTTAAGGCAAGAAGATATTATTATTAGATATGGGGGAGAAGAGTTCTTACTATTATTAAAAAAAGATAGAAATTTCAGTAATAAAAAAGTTCTTGTAGTATTAGAAAGGTTAATAAAAGCCATAAGAAGTATTGACTTTAATAATTTAAAAATAACTGCATCCTTTGGTGTAAATTTAGATACTGATAAAGCGAGAAACCTAGGTGATGCTATAAAAAAAGCAGATTTAGCTCTTTACAAAGCTAAGAGAGAAGGAAGAAATAGGATAGAGATATATACAGAAAAAAAAGACGAAGAGATTTCCCTTTCTGAGTTAAAAGATATTATAGAAAAAGACCAGTTTATATTCTTCTTTCAACCTATTGTTAATTTAAAAACAAAAGAAGTACTATATTATGAATCCCTATTAAGATTTAAATTCAAAAATAGTATAATTCCACCATTCAAATATTTGGAAATGATAAAAGGAACATTTTTATATTCTAAACTTTCTAGAAAAATTATTGAAAAAAACATAGAAATATTGGAAAAAAATTCCAAGTTAAATATAAGCATAAATATGTCTCCTTTTGATTTAATCAATGATGCAACGATATCTATTCTTTTAAAAACAAACAAAAGCATAGTAAAAAGATTGAAGCTAGAGGTCATAGAAACTGAAGATATAAGAGACTATGAAAGTTTGAAAATGAACCTACTAAAGCTAGTATCTTATGGATATGAAATTGCTTTAGATGATTTTGGAAAAGGATATATAAACTTTTTTTATTTAACAGAGGTTCCTGCAGATTATATAAAAATTGATGGAAGTGTCATTAAAAGTATCCATAAAAATGAAAAACATTATGCATTATGTAAAAATATAGCAAACTTTGCTAAAGAAATGAACATGAAAGTTGTTGCAGAATTTGTTGAAAATGAGGAAATAGTTCAAAAGCTTTTAGAAGTTGGGATAGAATATGGACAGGGTTATTACTTTGATAAGCCTAAACCATTAATAGAAATTATTAAGGAGTAAAGAACATGAAGATTTTATCAAGCCTTATAATAGTTTTTGTATTGTCAATGGTTTCTTTTGCAAAAAGTAAAAATCCAATTGTTTTATTAAAAACTACAGAAGGAGATATATACATAGAATTATTTCCAGATAAAGCTTCCAAAACAGTAGAAAACTTTCTAAAGTATGTTAAGGAAGGGTTTTATAATGGAATAATTTTTCATAGGGTTATAGATGGGTTTGTAATACAAGCTGGAGGATTTGATAAAAATTTTAGATATAAAAAACCAACCCACGAACCTATAAAAAATGAAGCAAATAATGGACTTATGAATTTGAGGGGAACTATTGCTATGGCAAGGACATCAGACCCACACAGTGCAAATGCACAATTTTTTATTAATCTAAAGGATAACCATTTTTTAAACCATAAAAACAAAACTCCACAGGGCTGGGGATATACAGTTTTTGGTAGAGTTATAAAAGGAATGGAAATTGTAGATAAAATTGCAAAAACTCCAACAACAATAAAAGCAACTCCTTATGGATATATGAGAGATGTTCCAGTAAAGCCAATTATAATATTAGAGGCTAAAGTAATAGAAGGAGGAAAATAGATTGACATTAAAAGAATTCATAATTCCTGCAGTTGACATTAAAGAAGGAAAAGCTGTTAGATTATTTAAAGGAAACCCAAATGCAGTTAAGGTTTACGGAGAAAACCCAGTAGATATAGCAAAACTCTGGGAAGAAAAAGGAGCAAAAAGGCTCCATATTGTAGATTTAGATGGGGCATTTGAAGGAAAACCTAAAAATTACAAAATAGTAGAAAGTATAGTGAAAAATTTATCTATTCCTATTGAGTTTGGAGGAGGGCTTAGAAGTTTTGAAGCAGTAAAACATATATTTGAAATGGGAGTAGAAAAAGTAGTAATTGGAAGTTTAGCTTACCAAAATCAAAAAGAATTTGAGAAAATTGTCTCATATTTTTCTGATAAGGTTATTCTAGGAATAGATGCAAAAGATGGAAAAGTTGCAATAAAAGGATGGTTAGAAAAAATCCAATACACTCCTTTAGAATTTGCAAAAAAATTTGAAGAATATCCTATATGGGGATATTTATACACAGATGTAAACAGAGACGGAGCTTTAGTTGGTCCAAACATAGAAGGAACTAAATACTTAGCAGAAAATCTAAGTAAGCCAATTATAGCGTCAGGTGGAGTTTCTTCTTTAGAAGATGTAAAAAAACTATACGAAATTAAAAACTGTGGGATATCTGGTGTTGTTGTTGGAAAAGCAATATACGAAGGAAAAATAAATTTAGAAGAGCTAAATTAGGAGGATTGAATAATGCAGATGATATATACAGACAAAGCTCCAAAGGCTATAGGTCCTTATTCTCAAGCAGTAAAGTATGAAAATCTTATTTTTATATCTGGCCAGATAGCTATAGACCCAAATACTCAGGAGTTCATAGGAGGAGATATAGAAACTCAAACTAAAAGAGTAATGGAAAACATAAAAGCTATTTTAGAAGAAGCAGGATTAAACTTTAATCATATAATAAAAACTACTATCTATCTAAAAAACCTTGAAGACTTTGACAAAGTAAACAAAATATACGGAGAATACTTTACAGAGCATAAACCAGCAAGGGCAACTGTGGAAGTTTCAAACTTACCAAAAGGAGCTTTAGTAGAAATAGAAGCAATAGCAGGTATATAAAAGGAGGAAATAACTTTGAAAAAATCTCATAGAAATGAAAAAATAAACAACGCTTTAAAACAGGCAATAAGTGAAATTATACAGGAAGAAATTATGGAATTTTCTTCAGATAATTTTATTACTGTTATGTATGTTATCGCATCTCCAGATTTAAATAAAGCTGACGTTTATGTATCTGCATTAAAAGATTTAGATAATGTTGTTGAAATGCTAAATAAAAGAGCACCATATATAAGACATCTACTCAGCAAAAAGATTAAAGGGCTAAGAAGATTACCTCAACTAAAGTTTATCCCTGATGAATATAAGCTAATCTAGGAGAAAGTATATGAAGAAGAAAATATTAATAGGTTTAGCTATTTTTATTGTTTTACTTTTAGTTATAAACTCTATAACTTATTCTAATAAACCTAAAATTGCTCTTATAAATATAAAAGGAGTAATTTCAGAGTATAGAGATGTTCTAAACTATTTATCTTTAGCAGAAAAAGATAACTCTGTAAAAGCGGTTGTAATAAATGTTGATTCTCCTGGAGGAGCTGTTGGAGCTTCCCAAGAAATATATAGAGCTATAGAAAGAATAAGAAACAAAAAGCCTGTTATTGTTTCTATGGGAAATGTAGCTGCATCAGGAGGATATTATATTTCTGTTCCTGCAAATGTAGTATTTGCAAATCCTGGAACTATTACAGGAAGTATAGGTGTTATAGTTCAACATATGGATTTAACAAAAATTATGGATAAAATAGGTCTAAAAATAGAAAACATAAAAAGTGGTAAGAATAAAGATATTTTATATCCCAATAATAAACTAACTCCCCAGCAGAGAAAACTTATTAAAGATACAGTTTTAGATGTTTACAACCAGTTCATAGATGCAATTGTTAAGTACAGAAAAATATCAAAAGATGAACTTCTAAAAATTGCAGATGGAAGAATTTTTTCTGGAAATCAAGCTAAAAGATTTGGACTCGTGGACAAGATAGGAAATTTACAGGATGCAATAGATGAAGCGAAAAAGTTAATAGGGAAAGATGGCAAAGAAGCTATCATAGTTCCATTTGAAAAGCAGAAACCACTAATAGAAAGATTACTTGGGTCAGAAATACGTCTAAATACATTTTTAACACCTTCTGGTATTTATTATCTGATGAAGCTGTGATAAAAGTCATACCCATAAGTTAGATGTAAGATAAGATTATATACAAAACTTTTTTGGAGGTATTTGAAATGCAAACATCTGAAAACATTGTAACAGTAACAGAAACTGCTGTTGCAGAAATCAAGAAAATAGCACAAGAGCAAGGAATTGAAAATCCAATTCTTAGAATAAGAGTAGTTCCTGGTGGATGCTCTGGTTTCCAATATGCAATGGGATTTGACGAAGAAGTTGGAGAAAACGACGCAGTAACAGAAGTTGATGGTGTAAAAGTTGTAATAGATGAATTTTCTGCTCCATACATGAAAGGAGCTGTTATTGATTACGTAACAGATTTCATGGGTGGCGGATTTACTATTAAAAATCCTAACGCTACTGGCTCTTGCGGTTGCGGAAGCTCATTCTCTTGTGGTTAATATAAACTTATAACTGCTTAGCTCCCTTTTTAGGGAGCTTTATAAACTATAGCATATAGCAAAAAGGGGATTTTTATTGTCAATATTTTCTTTTTTTTATTTTGTAAATATAATTGCTTTTATTTTATCTTTAATTGTCTCCTTTAAAATCAAAATAAAAACTAATAAAAAGCCTTTGCCAATATTATTTCTTGTTCCGTTAATAATAGCCTTTTTCTTTCTTGCGGGAATTGCCATTAGTCCTTTATTTTTAATAGTATCCTTTCTTTCAGGCTTGTTTTTACTCTACTACTCAATAAAAAATGAGGAAATAGTTTTATCTACAGTTGTAATAGAAAGGGCTCCTGTTTTAATTGCAGTCTTATTTTTAGCAAATTTCATTGGAGGAACATTATTTAGCATAGCTAGATATGCTACTTCTGGAGATAAATCAGTTCTTGCGTTTATTTTAATCTCAGGTATTTTTCTCATAGCTTCTTCTAGAGCAGTTTTATTTTCGTTAATTACTTACTTGCTAAAACAAAAAGGATATTCTAAAAAAGCCGGATTTACTCTCGGGATACTTGGCTTTTTTGGATTATTAATAACTTTGATATTAGTAGATAATAAAAACTCTACTTATCAAGGAGAATAAGCTCTTTACAAGCTTTATCTTTACTAAACAGTAGATTTATTTTTTCCTTTTTTCCTTTGGAATTTTTGTAGATAACTTCAAAATATCCTCTTTTTACAGCTATAGAAATAATTTCCTTTATATCAAATTTTTTTCCTAAAATCTGCTTCGCTTCATAAGGATAAAGAGAATGACAAGAGGCACAATCACCAACACAACCTTCTATAACTGTAGGCTGGGTGTTTAATGGATTATTAGTTGAACTTTCAAATGAATGATTAGGGAAAGAAAAAGCAGTCGCACAAAAGGCAACTGCCAAAACTAAACTTCTCATAGTATTATTTCCTTTGCTTTCATTACTTCAGGAATTTGAGATATTTCTTCTAATATATCCTTATTTAATTTATCATCAAGCTCTAGAGCTCCTAAAGCTATGCTTCCCTTTTCTATTCTACCAAGTCTAAACCCTGCGATATTTATGTTATGTTTAGCTAAAACTTCCCCAACTTTCGCTATTACCCCAGGGACATCTTTATTTTCAAATATTAAAATCACTCCTTGAGGTTCTATATCTATCCAGTAATTATCTATAAGCATAATTCTAGGCATTGTGCCATAGAATGCAGTTCCACCAATTACCCTTTCTTCTGTATCGTTTTTAGCAGTTATTTTTATGAAATCTTTAAAGTTTTCACCTTCTTCCTTTGTTAACTTACTAACTGTTATACCTCTTTCTTTAGCTAAGTAAGGAGCATTTATTATATTCACATCTCTTTCTAAAATTGGAGATAAAAATCCTTTTAAAACATAAGCAGTAATAGGGTCTATGTGTTCCTTAATGTCTCCTCTTACTTCTACAATGATTTCTTTAAAGTGTGCACCTGCATATTGGGTTAAGAAGCTACCCATTTTTTCTGCAAGTTCTAAAAATGCTTTTATAGAAGCCATTCCTTCTGTTATTGTAAATGGAGCGTTAACTGCTGCATCAACAAATCTTCCTTTTAATGCATTTATCACTTGCTGTGCTATTTTAACAGCAACTTTGTCTTGAGATTCATAAGTATTTGCACCAATGTGAGGAGATAAGCTAATATTTGGAAATTCAAATAGTCTTCTTATTCTATCGTCTGGAGGCTCTTTAGAAAATACATCAAGACCTATTCCAGCAAATTTTCCTTTTTTCATGTATTCATACATAGCATCTTCATCAACAATACCACCTCTAGCAGCGTTTATGAAGTAAATACCATCTTTCATCATTTCAAATTCTCTGGCACCAATCATTCCTTTTGTTTCTTCTGTTAGTGGGCAGTGAAGTGTGATTATATCAGACCTTTTTACAAGTTCATCTAAAGTGTCAACAAGCTCAACACCTAATCGATCTCCTTTTTCCCTTGGAATATAAGGGTCGTAAGCTATAACTGTAGCTCCAGCTGCTTTACATCTAATTGCAACCTGTGAACCAACATTTCCAAGCCCCACTATTCCAACAACTTTACCGTCTAGCTCCTCACCCATGAATTTCTTTCTATTCCAGTTTCCTTTAAGCATATCTTCATGGGCTAAGTGTAATCTTCTTAAAACTGTGTAAAGATGAGCCATTGCAATTTCAGCTGCACCAATTGTGTTTGCACCGGGAGTATTTACAACAAGTATTCCCCTCCTAGAACACTCCTCTAAATCAACATTATCAACACCAACTCCAGCTCTACCAACAACTTTTAAGTTGGCAGCTCTTTCTAATAATTCTTTGTTAACAGGGGTTCTACTTCTTGTAATTATTGCATCATATTCACCAACTATTTCTAGAAGCTCTTCCCATTTAATTTCCGGCTGATAATCTACTTCAATATCTTCTTCTTTGTTTAAAATATCAATTCCTTTTGTAGAGATAGGGTCTGTTATTAAAACTTTAAACAATTTAAGACCTCCAGTCCTTTTTTAGAATAAAATTATACTGCAAATTAAGTTTTAATTTTTATGAAAATATTATAGTTTCTATGATATCCAGAATTTTTTCCAACTGGTTTTCAGGAAGTTTAGCTTTAAATGATACATTCCTAGTAATGTAATCAATACTTTTTAGTTGGTCTATAAGGGCACATCCTTTAATTTTTCCAATTTTTATAGGAACTTGTGTTGGATAACCTTTACATTTTGAAGAAATAGGAACTGCATAACACATTTTGGTTCTTTTATTGAAAATATAATGACTAACTACTACTGCATATCTATTTCCTTTTTGCTCGTGTCCAAGTGAAGGATCAAAATTAAGATGAATAATATCTCCCTTTTCAGGGATATAATCTACCATACTTCCTTACCAACCTTTCCCCATTCAAATTCACTATTGTTTTTGTAGTCTTGGTTAAAAAGCTGATTGATATCTATTTTAGGTTTCCTTTTTTTCTTTAAAGGAATAATAATAATTTTTCCATCTTCTATTTTAATATCAACTCTTTCCCCAACTTTTAGCCCAAGCTCTTCCAAATACTTTTTAGGTATTCTTATACCTTGTGAATTTCCCCATTTAGTTATGGTAAGGAAGTATGGTAGATTATATCCCTGAAAAGGGAGATATTATTCATCTTAATTTTGATCCTTCACTTGG
>QNYP01000184.1 GCA_003978675.1 Hydrogenothermus sp. | reverse complement strand
TTTATATATTTAACTAAAATATTCCAAGCATCCTTAGATAGTGTCATTTTTTCGCCATTTTCTTCTAAAACTACTTCATATTCTCCTTTTTCGTTTTTTCTTACTTCAAGGAGGGGCAAAAGTGGAAATAATCAAAAGATTAACTCTATGCTCATCAGCATCTTGTTGTCCTGATATTGAAGTAAGAAAAAACGAAAAAGGAGAATATGAAGTAGTTTTAGAAGAAAATGGCGAAAAAATGACACTATCTAAGGATGCTTGGAATATTTTAGTTAAATATATAAAAGAAGGTCAGCTCACGGAGCTTTAAATTCTTGTGGGGAATTTTACTAAAATAATGGAGCTTTTAAAAAAGGAAAGAGAAAAGCAAAACATTTCCTTGCAAGATTTAAGCTCAAGGTTAAAAATACCTGTTTTTGTTTTAAAGAAATTAGAAGAAGATGAAAAGTATGTAGAGGAAAATTATCCATATTCCCTTTTTATGCTAAAAAGCATAGCTAAAGAGTTAAATATTTCTGATTTTAATATTGAAGATTCTAAAGAAAATCAAAGAGAAAATTCCAAGCAACAGCAACCTAAACCAAAAGAAGAAAAAGCAAACAAAAAGTTAGAAAACAACGCATATAAAACGCTGAAAGAAAGATTTTTATCAATTTTTAGAATTATTTATCTTATGGCTCTTGTTATATCCTTTTTTGCTTTATCCTATTCTTTTAAAAAAGAACCTGAAGAGATAGTATCTAATTATAACTTTTCTTCAAACAATATATATAAAGAATCGCAAAATAAGTATTTATCCTCTCCTATCGTTCTTGTTGCCAATAACGATATATGGATAAGTGCAGACATTGATGGAAAAAAGGAAGTAATAGCCTTAAAAAAAGGGCAAAGTAAGGTTATATCTTTTAAGAAAAATATACACTTTGAAACTATTGGGAATGCAAACAATCTAACGATTATTTATAATGGTAAAAAAGTTTCTTTCTCAAAAAAAATAATACATAATATTTTTGTTGATGCAGAAGGAATTTTTAAAGACGGGTATAATTTATTTAAAGGTAAAAACGGTTGATACCAGCAAAGGAAGAAATTCAAAAGGCAATTTCTGAAGTTAAACGATTTGTTGATGAAAGAATTTCTCAGTTTAAATCTTTAAGAGAAAAAGGAATAACAAAATTTTCATTTAAACCTTTCTTAAAAATAGAGTCTTATGATGCAGATATTTTTTCTGAAAGCTGTTTCTGTATTTTGACTGCAAATTCTTCAGCAACCATGGGAATAAAAATTCAAAAAGAAGTTGGAATAGAAGGTTTTCATAATTACAGTATTGATAAGCTATACGAAATTATTCGTAAAAATGGACATAGATTTGCAATGCAAAGAGCCGAAAGAATTGTAAAGTTAAGGGAAAAAAAGGCCTTATTAGAAGATTTAGCTAAAGAAAAAGAAGGAAAATTTGCAAGGGAAATTTTAGTTAAAGAAGTTTACGGCTATGGATATAAAGAAGCAAGCCATTTTTTAAGAAATATAGGTTTTGATGATGTAGCAATAATAGACAGACACATTTCAAGATTTTTATTTGAAAAGGGATTAGTAAAACCAAGAAAAACTATTACGAAAAAAGTTTATTTAGAATGTGAAGAAGCTCTTGAAAAAATCTCTCAAGATTTTGGATTAACACAAGCTGAGCTAGATTTATACATTTTTTATATAAAAACAAAAAAAGTTCTAAAGTAAAATGGATAAGTCTTTAGAAAAATTGCAAAAACTCTGTGAATTAAATAACATTTCTTTGACTTTTGAGAAACTAAAGCTTTTTGATATTTACCTAAAAATGTATCTAAAATGGAATAAGGTTCATAATTTATCATCTATTAGAAAAAAAGAAGAAGTTGTTATTAAACATTTTTTCGATAGTCTTACTTTGGTTAAATTATTTGAAGAAAAAGATATAGATATAAAAAACAAAGAAATTGCAGATCTTGGAACTGGTGGGGGATTTCCAGGAGTTCCATTAAAAATATATTACGGAAATAAAATTAAACTTTATCTAATAGAAGCAGTTCAAAAAAAATGTATATTTTTAGAAATGTTAAGGCGAGAATTAAATTTAGAATATGAAGTTTTATGTAATAGGTCTGAAAATATAAATAACAAATTTGACATAGTAGTAAGTAGAGCCACCGGAGAGACTTTTGATGTTTTAAAATGGGGTAAGGATATTTTAAAAACTAGTGGTTATTTAATAATTATGAAAGCTAAAAAAGTTGAAGAAGAATTAAAACCATTTACAGTTTCTTTAAATTTTAAAAATTATCCAGAAAGAAAATTTATAGTTATCCAGAAAAAGTAATGGAAAGATTAAATAAATTCATAGCTTCAACAGGTTATTGTTCCAGAAGAAAAGCAGATGAGCTTATTAAAGAAGGAAAAGTAAAAGTTAATGGCAAAGTTATTAAAGAACTTGGAGTAAAAATAAATCCAGATAAAGACAAAGTTGAAGTAGAAGGAAAATTATTAAAAAAACCTGAAGAAAAACTATATTATAAACTTTACAAACCAGTTGGATATCTAACAGCATTAGGTAAAGATAAATTTGGCAGAAAAACATTAACAGACCTTTTTGAAGAAATTGGATTTAAAAAGAAAGTATTTCCAGTAGGAAGACTTGATTACAACTCAGAAGGTCTTTTAATTTTAACAAACGATGGAGATTTTGCTCAAAAGCTTATGCATCCTAAAAATAAAGTTCCTAAAACTTATATTGTGGAAGTATTCGGTAGAGTAAATGCAAAAACTTTTAACAAGATGAAAAAAGGCATAAAGCTTGAAGATGTATTTTTAAAACCTGATGATATAAAAATACTGAAAAAAACTCAGTCAACTACAATTTTTGAGATTACTATTCATAGCGGACAAAAAAGAATTTTAAGAAGATTTTTTAAAAAATTTGGGTTTCCTGTTAAGAGACTAAAAAGAATAGCTGTTGGGAATATTAAACTTGGAAATTTAAAAGAAAAACAAATTCAAAAAATAAATCCCCCACCAAAATGGCAGGGGAAAGGGTTTATTGATTAGATATCGTAGTAAAGTTCGAACTCTTTTGGATGTGGAACAAGTCTGATTGCGTCAACTTCTTCCTGCTTAGTTTCAATCCACATGTTGATAAAGTCTTCGTCCATTACACCACCTTTGAGTAAGAAGTCCATATCTTCTTTTAATGCATCAATTGCTTCTTGTAGTGATGCAGGCATTGATGGAACATTTGCTAACTCTTCTGGTGGTAAAGAGTAAATATCTTTGTCTAATGGTTCACCTGGATGTATTTTGTTTTCAATTCCATCTATTGCAGCCATTAATAAAGCAACAAATGCTAAGTATGGGTTAGATGATGCATCTGGAAATCTACACTCAATTCTTTTTGCTTTTGGAGATTGTGAACCCATTGGTATTCTTATAGCAGCAGATCTGTTTCTTGCAGAGTAAGCAAGTTTTACTGGAGCTTCAAATCCTGGAACAAGTCTGTGGTAAGAGTTTGTAGTTGGGTTTGTAAATGCTGCAATAGCTTTTCCGTGTTTTATAATTCCACCTATTGCGTAAAGTGCTGTTTCAGAAAGTCCTGCGTATCCGTCTCCTGCAAATTGGTTTTCCCCATTTTTCCAAATAGAGAAGTGTGTATGCATTCCAGAACCATTGTCCCCTGCGATTGGTTTAGGTAAGAAAGTTACATATTTCCCGTGTCTGTATCCTACATTTTTGAGAACGTATTTGTATTTTAAAACATTATCTCCAGTTGTAATAAGGTCAGAGAATCTAAAGTTAATTTCTCCTTGTCCTGCAGTTCCAACTTCGTGGTGTTCTCTTTCTACAGTAATTCCAACTTCTTCCAAAGTTTTAACCATATCCATTCTAATAGCAGCCATTTTATCTAATGGAGGAACTGGGAAGTATCCTCTTTTGTATGGTGTTTTGTATCCAAGGTTAGGCATTTCTTCTCTTGCTGTATTCCACCAACCTTCAATAGAATCTATTTCATAGTAAGCGATATTTGGACCATTTACGAATTTTATATCGTCAAAGATGAAGAATTCTGCTTCTGGTCCAAAGTAAGCTATATCTCCAATTCCAGTAGATTTTAAAAATTCAATAGCTTTTTTAGCTATTTGTCTTGGGTCTCTGTTGTAAGGTTCTTTAGTAATTGGGTCTATTACATCACAAACTAAAGATATAGTAGGTTCTTCTATAAATGGGTCAATAAATGCAGATTTAGGGTCAGGAATTAAGAGCATGTCTGATTCGTTAATTCCTTTCCATCCTCTTATTGAAGAACCATCAAAAGGAACTCCCTCTTCAAAAGTTTCAATAGAAAATTCGTGAGCTGGAACTGTTAAGTGTTGCCATTGTCCAAATGGATCTGAGAATTTTAAATCAATAAAAGAAATTCCTTTTTCTGAAATAACCCTCATTACATCATCAGGTGTTTGACATTGAATCATTGCCATACTACATACCTCCTTTTAATTTAACTGTGGTTTTATTTAATGAAATTTGTATGCCAGTTTAATATAAACTTTAATTAAAGCCATTTTATGCTAAGAACCTTATTCAAATTACAAATTTGTAATTACATTTTTGTAGCCCTTATATAGCTTCAGTTCCTCTTTCCCCTGTTCTTATTCTTATTGCATCCTCAACAGGGATTATAAATATTTTTCCATCTCCTATTCTCCCTGTCCTTGCAGCATTAGATATAACTTCTACAACCTTTTCAACAATTTCATCATCAACAACAACTTCTATTTTTAATTTTGGTAAGAAATCTATTACATATTCAGCTCCTCTGTAAAGCTCAGTGTGCCCTTTTTGTTTACCAAAGCCTTTAACCTCTGATACTGTCATCCCATAAACGCCAATTTCTGTAAGTGCATCTTTTACTTCTTCAAGTTTGAAAGGTTTGATTATCGCTTCCACTTTTTTCATTAAGTTTGCCCTCCTTATGTATTTAAATCAAACATTACAGTTTTTATCTCTGTGTAATCTTCTATTGCAAATTTAGGTCCTTCTCTACCTATTCCACTACCTTTTACACCACCATAAGGCATATGGTCTGCCCTAAATGTAGGTATGTCGTTTATTATAACACCTCCAACCTGTGCATTTTCAATAAACTTCCAAGCATTTTTTATATTATTTGTAAACACTCCAACCTGTAAACCGTAGTTAGTCTTATTAACAAGCTGTAAAGCTTCATCTATATTTTTAAATCTCTTAACTGTAACTACTGGTGCAAACGCTTCTTCATAAAATAGCTTTGTATCCTCCGGAATATCTGAAACTATAGTCGGTTGGAATACTGTTTTTTCTTCAGCACAGGCTACACCACCTTTTACAAGTTTAGCACCTTTTTGAACTGCCTCTTGTATCCAAGATTGTATTCTATTTACCTCATCTACAGCTATTATCGGTCCTACATCTGTTTCTTCATCCATAGGGTCTCCAAATTTTAGTTTTGAAACCTCTTCTTCTAATAGTTTTTGGAATTTATCTGCAACTTTTTCATGGACTAATATCCTTTGAACAGATATACAAACCTGCCCTGCTACAGCAAAACCCCCTAAAACAGCTTTCTTTGCTGCTACTTCTAAATTTGCATCTTCATCAACAACAACTGCTGAATTTGAACCAAGCTCCATAACTATCTTTTTTAATCCTGCCTGTTTTGCAATAATTTCTCCAACTTTTAAGCTACCTGTAAATGAAACCACTCTAACATCAGGATGAGTTGTCATTGCCTGTCCTACATCTGCAAATCCAGGAATAACTGAAACAGCTTCTTTTGGAACCCCTGCTTCTAAAAATAATTCACATAGCATAATTGGTGAAATAGGTGTTCTTTCTGAAGGTTTTAGTATAAATGGGCATCCCGCTGCTATTGCAGGAGCAATCTTGTGGGCTGTTAAATTTAATGGAAAATTAAATGGAGTAATACAGGCAGCTATACCTGCAGGTTCTCTAAAGTAAAATCCTCTTTTACCAACTCCATTAGGAGACGCATCTATTGGGAGATATTCTCCACCTATTCTTTTTGCTTCTTCTGCTGAAAATGTAATTGTATTTATAGCCCTTTGAACTTCTGTTCTAGCTTCTCTTATTGTTTTTCCCACTTCATAAACAATAGCTTTTGCAAATTCTTTTTGCCTTTCTTCTAAAAGATTAGCTACTTTTAATAAGATTTTGTATTTTTCATAAGCAGTAAGTTCTTTTAACTTTTTTAATCCTATTTTTGCCTTTTTTATTGCTTTTTCTACATCTTCAGGATTTCCTTTGGGAACTTCTCCAATTTTTTCTTGGGTGTAAGGATAAATAACATCTATTTTTTCTTCTTTTTCTATAGGCTGTCCACCTATGTAAAATGGCAATTTATACATTCTTTTTCTCCTCTTTAAATTTAATCAAAAATATATTTACTTGTTTAAAATAAATCTGTCAATTCTTATGCTTCGTTTTAAAAAGTTTAATAAGTTTCTTTTATCCAGTAAAACTTTAGGGTTTTTAGATATAGCAGATATCAGCATTTTATAGCCTGTTTTAAAATCTCCAAATTTAAAGGCTATATCTGAAACATGAAGTTCAATGTAAGGTAAATGTTTCTTAGGAATTTCATCTTTATAAGATTGGTAAACTTTTAAAGTTGCTTCATAAAATGAATAATTCCTACTTGTCCTATCTGAGTGTTCTCTTATAAAAACTGTATCTACATCTAAAATTGCTATTTTTTTACCTTCTAAAAAACTCCTTAAAAATATTTCCCAATCTTCTCTCATTAAAAATTCTTGTTTATATCCTAAAAATGTATTCCTTTTAAATGCAGATGCAGAAGGATAGCCAATATTACCCGAAAAAATTAGTTTCTCTAAATCATATATCTTCTTCTTTGATTTTCTTATTAAGTTAGAGTTTTGATTTATAAAACTTCTTGGAAATGTATATAAAATCTCAAATTTATCGAAATAAGGTAGAGTTTTCTCAATATGTGTTTTATCCCATTTATCATCATAGTCTAAAAAATAAATATATTTTCCACTGGAGTTTTTAATTCCAAAATTTCTTGAGAAAACCCTTTCCTTGTTTGCTTTGTTTTTGAAATATATTATCTTTCCTTCATCTATCGAATTTTTAAAATTATCAAAAATAACTTCTTCTGTTTTATCAGTTGAGGCATCGTTTACTATTAATACTTCTATATTAGTATAAGTTTGATTTAAAACACTATCTATAGCTTCTTTTATATACTTTTCCCCGTTATAAACAGGAATTACGACACTAACTTTTGCCATTTTTCTCCTTTTGCTCTAATTCCCATAAAAACAAGTATTTTAAAAATGTAGAAAATAAATAACTCATAGAAACAGATAGTCCCCTTATACCATCTAGAAATCCTAGTTTTATAAAATACTGCCTAAAAAAAGCCCAAAAAGGATTAATTATAAGTTTATGTAATTTAAATCTTTTACCTTTTTTATACATTTCTTCTGCAGAAATTTTTGCATATTTTAAAGATTTATTAAAATGGTCGCTTAAATCTTTGTAAGTGTAATGATATAAATATCCTTGTAATTTATCTGTTTTCCCATTAATTCTCAAATACTCGTGAATATTTCCTCCTTCCCATCTTGGATTTGCATTCTGCCTAACTAATCTTAAAACCCAGTCAGGTTGCCAAATATAGTCTAAAAATTTACCAATGTAATAGGTTTTCCTATTTATATAAAATCCATCTGCCTTTTGAGCTTCTATTGCTTTTATAATTTCTTCTTTTAACTCTTTAGAAACAACCTCATCTGCATCTAAAAATAAAATCCATTCATTAGTGCATTTTTCAAGGGCTGAGTTTTTTTGGTCTCTAAAACCTTTCCAGTTTTCAATAAAAACTTTTGCACCATAATTTTTTGCTATTTCTACTGTTTTATCTGTTGAATGACTATCAACTATAATTATTTCTTCTGCTATATCTTTAATTGCATCTAAAGTTCTTGGAAGATTTTCTTCTTCATTATATGTAATTATTGCAATAGACAAAGGTAATTTCATATAATTCTCTTTAAGGTTTT
>QNYP01000185.1 GCA_003978675.1 Hydrogenothermus sp. | reverse complement strand
GAAAAACTATAGTTAGCTTAGCTAATTCTTCTGGAATTCCAGGCGTCCCTGGTATTCCAAGAGTTGCAACCCCTGAACCAGCAGAAACTAAGAAACATGAAAAGGGAAAAATCTAAAAAGCTTTTTGAAGAAGCAAAAAAATATTTAGTTGGTGGTGTAAATTCTCCTGTTAGAGCATTTAAAGCCTTAGGAGGAGAGCCTATCTTTATAGAAAGGGCAAAAGGTAGTAGAGTTTGGGATGTAGATGGAAATGAATATATAGATTACGTTTTATCCTGGGGTCCTATGATTTTAGGGCATGCTAATGACCAGATAATAAATGCAATAAAGCAGGTATCAAATTATGGAACAAGTTTTGGTGCTCCTACAGAACTTGAAGTGGAAATGGCTAAAGCTGTGATTGATGCAGTTCCTTCTATTGAAATGGTTAGATTTGTAAATTCTGGAACTGAAGCAACAATGTCTGCTATAAGGCTTGCTAGAGGATATACAGGTAAAAAGAAAATAATTAAATTTGATGGTTGCTATCACGGACACGGGGATAGTTTATTAGTTTCTGCTGGTTCAGGGGTTGCAACTCTTGGAATACCAGGGACGCCTGGAATTCCAGAAGAATTAGCTAAGCTAACTATAGTTTTACCTTACAATGATATAGATGCTGTGGAAAAAGCTTTTGAAAAGCATGGTGATGATATTGCCTGTGTAATTATAGAGCCTGTTGCTGGGAACATGGGGGTAATTGCTCCTTCTAAAGAGTATCATCAAAGATTAAGAAAAATCACTAAAGAGTATGGAGCGCTGCTAATTTGGGATGAAGTTATGACAGGTTTTAGATTATCTCTTGGAGGAGCACAGGAGTTATATGGAATAGAGCCAGATTTAACAACACTTGGAAAAGTTATTGGAGCAGGACTGCCTGTTGGAGCTTACGGTGGAAAGGCTGAAATAATGAAACATATAGCTCCTGAAGGACCAGTTTATCAAGCAGGGACACTCTCAGGCAATCCACTAGCTATGGCTGCAGGACTTAGACAGCTTGAGATTTTAAAAGAAAAAAATCCTTATCCAGAATTAGAGGAAAAAGGTAAAAAATTAGAAGATGGAATAAATATACTAATTGAAAAATATGGAATTAAAGCAATTACCCACAGAGTTGGTTCAATGATAACTGTATTCTTTACAGATAAAGAAGTTAAAAACTTTGAAGATGTTAAAAACTGTGATTTAGAAATGTTTAATAAATTCTTCTGGTCTTTAATTGAAAAAGGAGTTTATATTGCACCATCACAATTTGAAGCATCATTTTTAAGCACAGCTCACAGCGATGAAGATATAAACAAAACTTTAAATGCAATAGAAGATACATTCAAAAAGCTTGTATAGGAGGGAATTTATGTCTGATAAAAATGTAGGAAAAAATCCTATTCAAACAACAATAGATAACTGGCTTGAAGGTTGGAATAATAAAAATATAGAAAAAATACTGGAAAACTACACAGATGATGCGGAAATTTATGACCCAAAGATAAAAGAACTTATGCCTGATAAAAAAGAGCTTTTTGTAAAAGGAAAGGATGAAATAAGGGATTATATAAATACTATATGGATATTTTTCCCTAATTTACAATTAAAACCTGTAGGGCTATGGATAAAAGGGAAAATTAAAGGTGCTGAAAGTCTACTTGAATACTTTATATACCCAGACAAAGAAAAAAACGCATATACAGATGCAGTTGTTAAATTTTTCTTAGATGAGAATAATAAAATTAGGGGAGAATTTTTATACTACGGACTAGGATACACAGAAGACAAGAAAGAGGATAAATAAATGAAATGTCCAAAATGTGGTTCTTTAAATGATAAGGTTATAGATACAAGGCAATCTAAAGATGGAACTGTAATAAGAAGAAGAAGGGAATGTTTAGACTGTGGAAATAGATTCACAACTTATGAGAGATTTGAAGAAGAAAAAATAATTGTTAAGAAAAAAAGTGGAGATACTCAAGCCTTTGATAAAGCTAAAATCATAAGGGGAATACTTCTCGCGGCAAAAAACAGGCCTATTACACAAAAACAGGCTGAAAGTATTGCAGAAGAAATTGAAAAGTTCCTCATAGATGAAGGAAAACTACTAGTTGAATCCACAGAAATAGGCGATTTAGTAGAAGAAAGGCTTAGGGAACTAGACCCTATAACTTATATAAGGTTTAAATCTGTTTATAACGAATTTAAAGATATAAAAGATTTTGAGGAAACGTTGAAAGAAATAAAAAAGGACTCAAAAGATGAATAGATAAATAATAGATAAATAGAAAATAGGTTTTTAATAAAATGGAAATACATACAGTTTTTCTAATACTTTTTTTAATATTTTTTCTCGCAAGAACACTAGCAGAAATTTTCAACTATTTTAAAATACCGCCTGTTTTGGGAGAAATAACTGCAGGAATTATACTAGGACCTTCTTTACTTGGTTTTGTTGAGCCAAATGAACTTTTAAGAATTCTTGCAGAAATAGGTATTGTATTACTTTTATTTCAAGTTGGACTAGAGACAGATGTAAGTAAACTAAAAAAAGCTGGAATAAAATCAATAATAGTTGCTTTTTCTGGGGCAATATTACCTTTTTCATTAGGATTTATTATTAGTCATTATATCTTTAATGTTCCGTTGATGCCTTCTTTATTTATTGGGGGGACTTTAACAGCAACTAGTATAGGTATAACTTTAAGGGTTTTAAAGGATTTAAAAAAAGAACGAACAGGTATAGCTCAAGTTGTTTTAGGAGCAGCAGTAATCGATGATATTATTGGGGTGATTTTACTTGTATTTATATATGATTTTACAATAACTGGAAAAGTTGATTTGTATCAAGTTGGAAAAGTATCTTTATTTATCTTAATGTTCTTAGTTTTAGCTCCTGTTATAGCTTACATTTTTTCTCATTTTCTTTCTAAAGTTGAGAAAAAAACCCAACTTCCCGGGTTTATTCCCACAGTGATAATATCCTTAATTTTATTGTTCGCATATGCTTCTCATGCATTTGGGGCTCCTGAAATTTTAGGTTCTTTTGCAGCGGGAATTGCACTATCTAGGAGATTTATTATTCCTTTTGCTGCAGCAATGCAAAAAGATGAAAGATTTTTAGAAAAAGTAGAAAAAGAAATGAACCCGATAATATATACATTTACACCAATATTTTTTGTTATGGTAGGAGTTTCTATAAACCTTAGAGAAATTGATTTTTCTACGTTATTTTTCTGGGTCTTTGGAATTGTTTTGTTAACAGTTGCAGTATTAGGGAAGTTAGTAGGTGCATATTTATTACCTAGAACAAGATTGTACAAAAAAACACTAATTGGTGTTTCTATGGTTCCAAGGGGAGAAGTTGGACTAATTTTTGCAGAGCTTGGAAGAACAAATGGAATTTTGCAGGCAGATATATATGCTGTTTTGCTTTTTGTAATAATTATTACAACTTTAGTTCCACCGTTTGTTTTAAAATTTTTATTTGAAAAATTTGAGGGAGTGAAAGTTGAATATACTTGAAGCAATTATTTTAGGAATTTTAGAAGGCTTAACAGAGTTCCTACCAATTTCATCTACAGGACATCTTATACTTGCTTCTTGGATAATGGGTATACAGCAAACAGAAGCCCATAAAGCTTTTGAAGTTGCTATACAACTTGGTTCTATTCTCGCAGTTGTATTTTTATACAGAGATGTTTTATTTAAAAATGTAGAATTATGGAAAAGGCTCATAATTGCATTTATTCCAACAGGAACTTTAGGATTTTTACTTTATAAATTAATAAAATCTCTGTTTTCTCCTGTTATTGTTGCAGTAATGCTCATAGTTGGAGGAATAATCTTTTTAATTGTTGAGAAATTTTACAAAGAAGAGAAACATCAAATAAACTCTGTTGATAAAATTTCATACAAAACTGCATTTTTTATTGGACTATTTCAATCTTTAGCAATGATTCCTGGAACTTCCCGTTCAGGAGCTACAATTATAGGTGGAATTTTACTTGGTTTAAATAGGAAAACTGCTGCAGAGTTTTCATTTTTACTTGCAGTTCCTACTATGTTTATAGCTACTTTTTATGACATTTATAAACATCATAATGAGTTTCAACTTGATAACTGGATAAATCTAGGTGCCGGTTTTATTACTGCATTCATTTTTGGAGTTATTTCAATAAAAATCCTTTTAAATTTCATTTCAACTTATTCATTTGTTGCCTTTGGAATTTATAGAATAATAGTTGGATTAATTTTCCTATACTTTGTCTTGTATAATAATTTAATGGTTTAAAACTAAAAAGGAAGGAGAAGAAATTGGAAAAACAAAATTACAAAAAAACCTTAAATGTAAATGGTAAATCTTACTCTTACTACTCAATAAAACAACTTCAAGAAGACGGATTTGCAAATATTGAAAGACTTCCTTTTTCTATAAGAATTTTAGTTGAAAATTTACTTAGAAATTTAGATGGAAAAGTAGTAAATGAAGCTCATTTAAAAAATATTGCAAACTGGCAGACTAAATACGATACTCCTGTGGAAATTCCTCACCACCCTGCAAGAGTTATAATGCAGGACTTTACAGGAGTTCCTGGAGTTGTAGATTTAGCAGCAATGAGAGATGCAGCGAAAGAGCTTGGATTAGACCCTAAAAAGGTAAATCCTTTAGTTCCTGTTGATTTAATTATTGACCACTCAGTTCAAATAGATTTCTTTGGAAGTGAAGATGCTTACAGAAAAAATTTAGAGCTTGAATATAAAAGAAATAAAGAAAGATATCAACTTCTAAAGTGGGCACAAAAGGCATTTGATAATATGAGAGTTTTTCCTCCAGGCTCTGGAATAATACACCAGGTTAACCTTGAATACATTGCAAGAGTAGTTTTAACGAAAGAAGAAAATGGAGAAACTTTAGCTTATCCTGATACACTCGTTGGAACTGACTCTCACACAACCATGATAAATGGTCTTGGAGTAATGGGCTGGGGAGTTGGTGGAATTGAAGCTGAAGCTGTAATGCTCGGACAGCCTTACTATATGAAAATTCCTGAAGTTGTTGGAGTTAAATTAACAGGTGAACTTCCAGAAGGGGCAACAACAACAGACTTAGTTTTAACAATTACACAAAAGTTAAGAGAAATTGGAGTTGTTGAAAAATTCGTTGAGTATTTCGGAGAAGGAGTTAAAAAATTATCACTACCAGATAGAGCTACAATTGCAAATATGGCTCCAGAATACGGAGCAACAATGGGATTCTTCCCTGTTGATGAGGAAACTGTCAATTTCTTAAGATTAACAAACAGAGGGGAAACTGCAGAGTTAGTTGAAAGCTACACAAAAGAGAATATGCTTTTCTACACTGGAAACGAAACTCCTGAGTATTCACAGGTTATAGAAATAGATATGTCTAAAATAGAACCTTCTTTAGCAGGTCCTTCTAGACCACAAGACAGAGTTGCTTTAAAAGACATGAAAAAAACATTTATAGATTTATTAAACTGCAACTACAACAGAGAAATAGACATAAAAGAAATTACTGCATTTGAAGATGAAGCAGGGAAAGATTTAGAAGTAGGAGAATGTAGAATTCATAAAGGTAAAAAAGTTGTTAAAGTTAAACTAGATGATGAAGAAGTCGTTTTATCAGATGGTAGCGTTGTAATTGCTTCTATTACTTCATGTACAAATACATCTAACCCATCTGTTTTAATTGGAGCTGGAATACTTGCTAAAAAGGCAGTAGAAAAGGGTTTAACAGTAAAACCTTATGTAAAAACATCTTTAGCTCCCGGTTCTAGAGTTGTAGAAGCGTATCTTAAAAAGGCAGGATTATTACCATACTTAGAAGCCTTGAGATTTCACATTGTTGGTTTTGGTTGCACAACCTGTATTGGAAACAGTGGACCATTAAATCCTGAAATTGAAAAAGCTATAAAAGAAAATGACCTTATTGTGTCTGCTGTTTTATCAGGAAATAGAAACTTTGAAGCAAGAATACATCCAGATGTTAAAGCGAACTGGCTTGCATCTCCAGTATTAGTTGTAGCTTATGCAATAGCAGGAAGAACAGATATTGATTTAACTAATGAACCAATTGGGAAAGACCCTAATGGAAACCCTGTTTACTTAAAAGATATATGGCCAACTCAAGAAGAAATTAAACAAGTTTTAAGTGAGGTTTTAACTCCTGATATTTTTGAAGAAAAATACAAAAACATATTAGATGGAGATGAATTCTGGCAAGCTTTAGAAGCTCCAACAGGTGAAACATTTGATTGGGATGAAAACTCAACATATATAAGAAAACCTCCTTACTTTGATGGATTTAAACTAGAAGTAGAGCCTCCTAAAGACATAAAAGGAGCTAGAGTTTTAGAACTTCTTGGAGATAGTATTACTACTGACCATATTTCTCCTGCAGGAAAAATACCTCCTGAGTATCCAGCTGGTAAGTATCTACTTGAAAGAGGTGTTCCTGTAGAAGAGTTTAACTCATATGGTGCAAGAAGAGGAAACCACGAAGTTATGGTAAGAGGAACTTTTGCAAATGTTAGAATTAAGAATAAACTGGTTGCTCCAAAAGAGGGTGGATATACTTTAAAGCTTCCTGAGAAAGAGGAAATGTTTGTTTATGATGCGTCTGTAAAATATGCAGAAGAAGGAACTCCTCTTATTGTTTTAGGTGGAAAAGAGTATGGAACGGGTTCATCTAGAGACTGGGCTGCAAAAGGAACAGCACTTCTTGGGGTAAAAGCTGTTATAGTTAAGTCATTTGAAAGAATTCACAGGTCTAACTTAGTAGGAATGGGAGTTTTACCGCTTGTTTTTGAGAAAGGTCAAGGCTGGGAGGAACTTGGACTTGATGGAACAGAAGAGTATGAAATAATTGGAATAGAAAATATATCTCCTGGGGCAACTTTAACAATTAGAGCTAAAAAAGAAAATGGTGAAGTTGTTGAATTTAATGTGAAAACAAGACTTGATACTGCTGTTGATGTTGAATATTTCAAAAATGGTGGAATTCTTCCAATGGTATTAAGGAAAATAGCTAAACAGAACTAACCAAACTTTAGATTGGGGCTTTGCCCCGTATTTTCATATTTATAAATTTCTACCCTATTTTTTCCTGCACCTTTTGCTTTATACATTGCTATATCTGCTTCATGTAAAATACTATCTATGGAGCATATTGGTTCTCTTACTTGAGCAACACCTATTGATACAGTTATATCTATAGTGCAATGTCCTTTAAAGTAATCTTCTACAGCTTTTCTTATTTTTTCTGCTACATATTTTGCTCCTTCTAAATCAGTTTCAGGAAGAATTACTAAAAATTCTTCCCCTCCTGTTCTTCCTATTACATCTGTCTTTCTTACTATATTTTTTAATAGTATTGCAAAATCTTGTAAAACTTTATCTCCAAATTGATGTCCAAAATTATCATTTAACTTTTTAAAATTATCTACATCTATCATTAAAATTGATAAAGGTCTTTTATATCTTTTTGCTCTGTCAAGTTCATCATTGAGTATTTGGAGAATCTTCCTTCTGTTGTAAACCATTGTTAATGTATCAAAATTTGCAAGCTTTGCTAATTTTTGTAAGTTTTCCAGTGTTTCTTGAATAATTGTGTTTGCTACATATGCAGTTATCACTATTGATATAACTATTGTAATAAGTGAAGATTTTTCATAAGGAAGGTTTATTATCCCTTTTAAATACAATAATATGGAAAATACAATTAATGTAGTATAAAAGAGCACAAATCTATTAGCATATTTTATAGGTAATAAGAAATATACTATTCCTATAAGAAGTATAGACCATATAAACCCTACATTACCTATTCCACCCATTAAAAATACTGAATATGTTGAAATGGATATTGATATGAAAAATATAATTAGTGTTTTAATATAATTTTTTGTTTTCTGGTAGTATATATATCCACTAATTAGCCCTATAGATGATAAGATAAAAAGAGGAAGATAAAAGTCTAAGTCTTTATTTATATAGTGCAAGAAAGTGTATATTAAAATGGGGGAGATTATGTTTGTATTAGAAGAAAACAAGGATTTTAATTTTAATATAAAGAAAAACATAAAATCATTCTTATTAATATCTACTATCACAATTTTAATATACACTTTCTTGCACTATAT
>QNYP01000186.1 GCA_003978675.1 Hydrogenothermus sp. | reverse complement strand
TTGACATTTGAAACCTCCATTGGTTTTAATCATAATTGATTAAAACCAATGGAGGTTTCAAATGTCAAAGCAAAATAGACCTGTTGTTTCTGTAGTAGGGGCAGGGAACGTAGGGGAACACGTAGCAAATATATTAGCTATAAAAGGTATAGCAAATATAAGAATGTTTGACCTTGCAAGAAAAACAGAAGATAAAGTTTTTGAAGTTGTAAAAGGAAAAGCATTAGATATAAAACAGATGGCGACTTCTTTACATAGTGATGTAGAAGTAGAAGGATTTACTGTTACTCCAGAAGGGGATGGATACGAACCTTTAGAAGGTTCAGATATTGTTGTGGTTACTGCTGGCTTTCCTAGAAGACCAGGAATGAGTAGGGATGATTTATTATCAAAAAATGTGGGAATTATTAGAGTTATATCAGAAAGAATTGCTAAATATGCTCCAAATGCAATTGTTATTGTTGTTTCTAATCCTGTTGATGTAATGACTTATGCTGCATTTAAATTAACTGGATTTCCTAAAAATAGAGTATTTGGAATGGCTGGTGTTTTAGATACTGCAAGATTTAAGTCTTTCTTATCTATGGAACTTGGTGTATCTGTTAGAAATATAAATGCTTATGTTATTGGTGGACACGGTGATGATATGGTTCCACTTTTATCTGTTTCATCAGTTGCAGGAATTCCGTTAAAAGAAGCTCTTCCTGAAGAAAAATTAAATGCAATTGTTGAAAGAACAAAATTTGGCGGTGGAGAAATTGTTAATTTAATGGGAACTTCTGCCTACCATGCTCCAGGTTCTTCAACTGCTTATATGGTTGAAGCAATTTTACAAGATAAAAAAGAAATTATGCCTTGCTCTGCATATTTAGAAGGAGAAGATGGTGAGTTTTACGAAGCTAATGATGTTTATGTTGGAGTTCCTGTAAAACTTGGAAGAAATGGAGTAGAAGAAATTATTAAATTAAATATGACTGAAGAAGAAAGAAACCTTTGGAGAAAATCTGTAGCTTCTGTAAAAAGCGGTATAGATAGAATTAAAGAATTAGGATTAATTTAAGAGAGGTATAAAGCAATGAGAGAAATAGATGCTTCTTTAATAACTGAAAAAGTTAAACAGCTTGTAATGGATACTGAGTATTTTATACCTCAAGATTTTATATCTGCTATAGAAAAAGCTATCGATAAAGAAGAATCCCCTATGGGACAGGAAATCTTAAAAACTATTTTAGATAATGCCAAAGTTGCTTCAGAAGAAAAGGTAGCATACTGTCAGGATACAGGATATCCAGTATTTTTTGTGGATGTTGGACAAGATGTTCATATAAAAGGTGGAAATATTACAGATGCTATAAACGAAGGTGTTAGACAGGCTACAAAAGAGGGTTATTTAAGGGCTTCTTTAGCCTATGACCCAGTTATAGATAGAAAAAATACAGGAGATAACACTCCTGCTCTTATCTATTACAACATTGTTCCTGGAGATAAAATAAAAATAAAATTTGCTGCTAAAGGTGGAGGCTCTGAAAATCAAAGCAGACAAAAAATGTTAAAACCTGCAGATGGATGGGAAGGTGTTAAAGAATTTGTATTATGCTGTATCGCAAATGCCGGTCCAAATGCTTGTCCTCCATTTACAGTAGGAGTTGGTATAGGTGGAACCTTTGACTATTCAACAGTTTTAGCCAAAAAAGCATTATTTAGACACATTGGAGAAAGACATCCTGACCCAAGAATTGCCAAATTAGAAGAAGAACTAATTGAAGAAGCTAATAAGCTTGGAGTTGGTCCTTTAGGATTTGGTGGTTCAACCACTGCAGTTGATGTAAAAATAGAAGTTGCTCCTGTTCATATTGCATCTTTACCTGTTGCAGTAAATATTCAATGCCATGCAAATAGACACAAAGAAATAGAAATATAAAAAATAAATTTTAAGCTTAGAAAAACTAATCCAAGAGGAAGGATAAATGAGTGAAGTAAAAAGAATTACAACTCCTTTAACAGATGAAATAATAGAAGATTTAAAAGTAGGTGATAGAGTTCTACTAAGTGGTGTTGTTTACACTGCAAGAGATGCAGCTCACAAAAGAATGCTTGAAGAATATGAAAAAACAGGAAAGCTTCCTTTTGATATAGAAGGGCAGGTTATTTATTATGTTGGTCCAACCCCACCAAAACCGGGGCAAGTAATAGGTTCTGCAGGACCAACAACGGCTTATAGAATGGATAAATACACTCCAAAACTTCATGAACTTGGATTAAAAGCAACTATAGGAAAAGGATTTAGGACACAGCCAGTAAAGGAAGCTTTAAAAAAATATAAAGCAGTATATTTTGCTGCATATGGCGGAACAGCTGCTTTACTTTCTAAACATATAGTAGATGTTGAAATTATTGCTTACGAAGATTTAGGAACAGAGGCTATAAGAAAATTAACCTTTAAAGATTTTCCTGTTATTGTTGCTAATGATATATATGGAGGAGATATTTTCCAGCAGGGACAGGAAAAATACAGAAAGATTAACTTAGAATGCTCTTTATAAATGCTTTACACTATCGGATATTCCCCATTTTTTGAAGTAGAAAAGCTTACTAATAAGTTGAAAGAGTTAGATATTTCTACTGTTTTTGATATAAGAACATTTCCTTATTCAAATACATTTCCTCAGTATAATGAACCTAATTTTAAACCTTATTTAAAAAAACAAAGTATAGAATACAAATTTTTAGGAGATTATGTAGGAGGGTTGATAGTAAAAAAGGAAGTTCAAAAAGGAATAAACAGTTTATATGACCTAACGAGAAACCCAAAAATAAAGAAGGGACTAAATTTCTTATACAAAGTATCAAAAAATAAAAATGCAGTAATTATGTGTGCTGAAAAATCTCCTTTTGATTGTCATAGATTTTTAGCAATTGGCGCTTTACTACATTTTTACACAGACTTAAAAGTGTATAACATAATAGAAAATTCTGTTTTTGAGTTTGGACAAACAGTAAAAAAGTGGAAAAATGAGCAAAATCTGGAAAATTTCAACATAAATGATGAAAAATTAATCTTTCAAAGGTTAAACTATATATATAAGCAATTAAACAAAAGGGAAGAAAAAGTAGTTCCACAAGCGAAAAATTTAAGCTTATTTTAGATAAAAAATAAACTATAGGAGGATAGAATGAAGGTTCATGAGCATCAGGCAAAAGAAGTTTTTAGAAAATATGGGCTTCCTGTTCCAGAAGGTTATCCTGCTTTTACAGTTGAAGAAGCTGTAGAAGTAGCTCAAAGAATTGGAAAGTTTCCAGTAGTTGTAAAAGCTCAAATTCACGCAGGTGGTAGAGGAAAAGCTGGTGGTGTAAAACTTGCTAATAGTTTAGAAGAAGTGAAACAATACGCAGCAGAACTTTTAGGTAAAACATTAGTAACATTCCAAACAGGACCAGAAGGTTTACCTGTTAGCAGAATTTACATAGAAGAAGGGACAAACATAGATAAGGAATTCTACGTTGCTATTACATTAGACAGAAGTAAATCAAAACTTATAATAATGGCATCTGCTGAAGGTGGTATGGAAATAGAGGAAGTAGCTGCTAAAAATCCAGATGCAATCATCACAGAAGTAATTGACCCATTCTTAGGATTAAGACCTTTTCAAGCGAGAAACATTGCTTTAAAACTTGGATTTCCTAAAAACTTAATTAATAAAGTTGCATCTATTTTTGTAAAACTTTACGAAGTTTATATGAATGAAGATGCTTCTATGGTTGAAATAAACCCATTAGTATTAACAAAAGAAGGTAATGTAGTTGTATTAGATGCTAAAGTAGATTTTGATGATAACGCATTATACAGACACCCTGATATTATGGAAATGGAAGACCCTACTCAAGAATCAGAATTAGAAGTAAAGGCTAAACAATACAATCTTAATTATATTAAGTTAGACGGAAATATTGCTTGTATGGTTAACGGTGCAGGACTTGCAATGGCAACAATGGATACAATCAAACTTGCTGGAGGAGAACCTGCTAACTTCTTAGATGTTGGTGGTTCAGCGAATGCAGAACAAATAGCGAATGCATTTAAAATTATCCTCTCTGACCCTAATGTAAAGGCAATATTTATAAATATTTTTGGTGGAATATTAAGATGTGATAGGCTTGCAGAAGGTATTATAAAAGCTTCTGAAGAAGTTAAACCTCATGTTCCTATAGTAGTTAGAATGGAAGGAACAAATGTTGAGCTTGGTAAAAAAATGTTAAATGAATCTGGATTAAACTTCATTACTGCAGATACTATGTGGGAAGGTGCTGTAAAAGCAGTAGAAGCTGCAAAAGGTCAAAATTAGTAAATAATAAAAGGAGGAATAAAAGAATGAGTGTATTAGTTAACAAAGATACTAAAGTAATAGTTCAAGGAATAACAGGGAAAGAAGGTTCTTTCCATGCTACACAATGTAAAGCGTATGGAACACAAGTTGTAGGTGGAGTAACTCCTGGAAAAGGAGGACAGGAGGTAGAAGGAATACCTGTTTTTGATAGTGTAAAAGAAGCAGTAGAAAATACCGGTGCAGATTGTTCTTTAATTTTCGTTCCACCTCCATTTGCAGCAGATGCAATTGTAGAAGCTGTTGATGCAGGAGTTAAAACTGTAATTTGTATTACTGAAGGAATTCCTGTTAATGATATGATTCCTGTAAAAAATTACATAAAAACTTACTATCCTGATACTGTTTTAATTGGACCAAACTGTCCTGGAGTAATTACTCCAGAAGAAGCTAAAATAGGAATTATGCCAGGCCATATATTCAAAAAAGGAAATGTTGGACTTGTATCAAGGTCTGGAACTTTAACATATGAAGCTGCATACCAATTAACACAAAGAGGTATTGGACAATCTACAGCAGTTGGTATTGGTGGAGACCCTGTACCAGGAACTGTTTTTGCAGATGTTCTAAAATGGTTCCAAGATGATCCAGAAACAGAAGCAATTGTTATGATTGGTGAAATTGGTGGAACTGCAGAAGAAGAAGCAGCAGAGTTTATAAAAGAGTATGTAACTAAACCAGTAGTTGCATATATTGCAGGGGTAACAGCTCCTCCAGGAAAAAGAATGGGACACGCTGGTGCTATCATAGCAGGTGGAAAAGGAACAGCAGAAGAAAAATACAAAGCATTAGAAGCAGCTGGAGTAACTACAGTTAAAAACATTTCTACTATCGGTGAAGTAGTAGAAAAAATCTTAAAAGGATAAAAACCAAAGGGGGATAATTCCCCCTTTTTTGAAAAATAAACAAATCCATCAATATACTCTCCCAAAGCCTCAAAGGATTTATATAAAATAAAATCTTATAAATAAAGTCTAACTGAAACTTTCCTGATTAAAATCATTGGGATACAAAAATAAAAGTTTTAGTATGTTTTACATAAAAAATAAAACATGGAGGTATGAAAATGCCAAAAGTAAATAACTATGTTGATATTTCAACAATTGACAAAGAAGCAAAAAGAGATTTTATTGACAGACATTCTCCTTTTGTGCACGTTGAAGATACTCCAGTAAAAGGACAAAAATTAAGAGTAAAAGTAAAGGTTGGAAACGAATACTGCCACCCTGATGATTTTGACCACTACATTGCATGGATTCAGCTCTGGGATGGAGATACATTCCTTGGGCAAGTAAATTTTGTTCCTGGAGTTCAAGGAAACCAATGCTCACAAGCAGAAGCTGACTTTTTCATTGTTCCAACTAAAAGCAAATTAAAACTTCAAGCTATGAGCTACTGCACAAAGCATGGTTTATGGCAAGGTCCAGAAGTTGAACTAGAAGTTCAAGAAGCTGAAGCAACTGTAGGAGCTTAATTAGAAGGCCTCCTATAAAGAAACATAAATTAAAATAGCCCAAAGCCCCCCTTTAAAGGGGGCTTTTTTATTTTTTAATGATAAATATCATAACTTATCCTTTATCGTGAATTTAGCTTAAAAGAGAATAAAATTTGGGGGTGGAAAAATGAAGTTAGAACCAAAAGATTATTTAAAACCTAATGGTCTTGAAGGTATATCAGATGAACAAATAGAAGTTCATTTCGAGGCTCATTACAAAGGATATATTGCTAAATACAACGAAATTCAGGAAAAGTTATCAAATCTTGATTTTTCAGATAGGAATAAAGCTAATCAAAATTATTCTGAATATAGAGCCCTAAAAGTGGAAGAAAGTTTTAATTATATGGGAGTAGTTTTACATGAGTTATACTTTGAAAACATAATAGGAGGAGGAAAGGGAGAACCTTCTTCAAAACTTGGAGAATTAATAGAAAAAACTTTCGGAAGTGTTGAAAATTGTCTAAATGAAATAAAAGCAACAGCCATAGCTTGCAGAGGTTGGTCAATCCTTATGTATGATTTATACAATAATCAACTCATAGTAAATGGATTAGATGCCCATAACAATTTAGGTATGATGATGAGTTATCCTTTAATTGTAGTAGATGTATATGAACATGCTTATTATGTAGATTATAAAAACAAGAGACCTCCATATGTAGATGCTGTTTTTAAAAACTTAAACTGGGATATTATAAACTCTAGATTTGAAAAGGCTATTTCCAAATAAAATTAGACTAAATATCTAAGTTTTTTTATTAAATTTTGATTTTTTGATTGGCTTTCTAAAAAGTTATATGCTTTACAAATGCAATTAATAATATTCCTTGCTCTTATACTTTCTTTTCCTTTATCTTTTATAGAAAAATCTCCAGCTATACCATGTAATAAAACAGCTGTTTTAACTGCCTCAACAACCGGTAGCCTATTTATTAATGCTCCAATAATACCAGCAAGGACATCCCCAGTTCCTGCTTTTGCCATTCCTTCATTTCCTGCTATTGAATAGTATACTGTTTCATCAGGGAAAACAATTAATGTCCTAGAAAATTTAATTACTAAAATAGAGTTTGTTTCCTTCGAAAATTGCAAAGCTATTTCTTCAAGATTTTCTTTTAAAGCCTTAACTTCAATTCCTGTTAATCTTGAAAATTCTCCTAAATGAGGCGTTAGAATTGTTGGATACTTTCTCTTTTTTAGTAATTGTTTAAAATTACTTAGTTTAACTAAGCTATTTATTCCATCTGCATCTATAACTAAAGGCAGTTTTTGCTTTAAAACTTCCTTCACAAGATTAATTGTCCCTTCAGAAACTCCCATCCCCATTCCAATTGTAATACTTGAGAATTTACCATTTTTAATAGTATCTTTTAAATATTTTGATGCCTTTTTAGAAAACATACCATTACTAGATGGAGCTGGTATAGACATTTCTTCTATAAGGTTTTCTTCAATAACTAAGTTAATATCTTCAGGTACAAATACTGTTGTTAGCCCTGCACCTGCATTTGTTGAAGCTAAAGCAGATAATATAACTGCTCCTGATTTTCCAATACTTCCACCAATTATTAAATTGTGTCCAAACTTATATTTATGGCTGTCTTTTTCTCTTTTAGGAAGTTCTATATTAGAAATTGTTAATAAATTTCTATTTATTATTTTTTCATAACTCTTATCTAAAGATATATCTACTATAAAAACCTCTCCACAAAATTCAGAAGCAGGATATAAAATATGGCAAATTTTTGGATAACCAAATGTAATTGTTATATCTGCTTTTACAAATTTACCGTCTATATTACCTGTATCTGCAGATAATCCAGATGGGATATCTATAGAAATAACTTTTTTGGAATATTTATTTATATAATCTATTGCCTTCTCTCTATATCCTTTAACTGGAGGTTTGAATCCTGTTCCAAACATTGAATCAATAACAATATCAGCATTTTTTATTGCATTTATCAGTCTTGATATATTCTTTTCTGTTATAAAAAAACATTCAACTCCCAGTTTTTCTAAAATTTCAAAATTTACCCTGTTATCCTGAGATAGATTTGATAAACTTGAAGCAAGTAAAAAAACTTTTACCTCTTTCCCTTGATTAAATAAATACCTTGCAACAACGAGACCATCTCCTCCATTATTCCCTGAACCTGATACTATTACAAACTTATTTTTATCTTTAAACTTATTCCAAATAACTTCAAAAGCACCCCTTCCTGCATTTTCCATTAAAACTAGAGAATTAATACCTGTTAACTTTATAGAACTTTCATCTATAAGCTTCATTTCTTCTGCTTTTAAAATTTTCATTACAATTTTGTTTACTAGGAGAATTGAAATGAAAATTTTAAAAGCAGAAGAAATGAAGCTTATAGATGAAAGTTCTATAAAGTTAACAGGTATTAATTCTCTAGTTTTAATGGAAAATGCAGGA
>QNYP01000187.1 GCA_003978675.1 Hydrogenothermus sp. | reverse complement strand
TTCCTCCTTAAACTCGTATTTAATGTTTTCGACATGAGATAAAGGAGGACCAATCCATAACTTTTCTAATATTTACAAGGTTTTAAGGATAGATATGCAACTACATGCAGTAATCTATGGAAAAGTTCAAGGAGTAGGATTTAGATATTTTACTAAAAATGTAGCAAATTCTCTTGGTGTTAAAGGTTGGGTTAGAAATAATCCAGATGGAACTGTAGAATTAGTAGCTGAAGCAGATAAAGAAACCTTAGATAAATTTTTAGAAAAGTTATGGATTGGTCCTCCTTTATCTCATGTCGAAAACATTAAATACGAGTTTAAGGAGGAAGAAGGAGGTTTTAGTAATTTTGAAATTAGGTATTAAGTTTTTTTTCTTATCTTTGCTAATATTTTCATTTGCTTTTGCTAAAACTCATATAGTTAAAAAAGGAGAAAGTCTTGCCTTAATAGCTAAAAAATATAAAGTCAGTATAGAAGAGCTGATAAAAGCTAATAATTTAAAAAAGCCATATATAATTCGTCTTGGTCAAAAACTTAAAATTCCAGAAAAGAAAAATATTTCAAAAATTTCTAATAAAACGAAAACTATACAAAGTTGTAAGGTTGTTCATAAAGTAAAAAAAGGAGAAACTCTTATAAAAATAGCAAAAAAGTATCACGTTTGGGTGAGAGATTTAAGAAAATTAAACAATCTTAGAAATGATACATTAAGAGTTGGTCAGCTACTTTGTATAAAAAAAGGTAAACCAAAGAAAGTATCTACTGCCAAGAAAAAAGAGAAAATAAAAACTAAAACTATTATTGAGAAGAAAACCGTAATCCATAAGGTAAAAAAAGGTGAAAGTTTAGCATTAATTGCAAGAAAGTATAAAACTTCTGTAAAAGAGATTATAAAAATAAACAAACTAAAAAAACCATACATAATACACCCAGGACAAAAGCTAAAAGTCCCTGTAAAAGTTGTTAAGAAAATAAAAATAGATAATTCTAAAAAGTTAGAGAAAGTTTATGCTAATATGCCATTTGGATTTATATGGCCTGTAAATGGAGAAGTTATTTCTGATTTTATTGGTGGAGCTAAAAAGGAAGCTTTAGGACTAAATCAAATAGGAATAAAAATTAAAACAAATTGTAATGAACCTGTCCGAGCTTCTGAAAGTGGTAAAGTTTTATTCGCAGGAAATATTAATAAAACCTATGACAAAATGGTTGTAATAAGACACAGAAAAAATTACTCAACCGTATATTCTAATTTAACAAAACTTGTAGTAAAAGACAGACAGTATGTCAAAAAAGGAGATATTATCGGTTATTCGGGAATAGTTGTTGAACCTAATGTTTGTGGTATATTTTTCCAAATAAGGAAAAATATAACTCCAGTAAATCCACTTGCATTACTTCCAGAAAAAAAGAAAGAGGTAAATAAATGAGTAAGTATGAAGAGTTTCCAAGAATAAAGAGACTTCCTCAGTATGTTTTTGCAGTTGTAAATGAACTAAAAGCAAAATTAAGAAAAGAAGGACAGGATATTATAGACTTTGGTATGGGAAATCCCGACCTTAAGCCTGCTCAACATATTATTGATAAACTTTGCGAATCAGCCCAAAAACCACACACTCATAGATACTCTATGTCACAAGGTATTCCTAGACTTAGAAAAGCTATATGTGATTTTTATGAAAGAAGATACGGAGTAAAGCTAGACCCTGAAGAAGAAGCAATAATGACTATTGGTTCTAAAGAAGGGATTTCTCATTTAATGGTTGCAATGTTATCCCCGGGAGACATAGCTTTAGTTCCTAGCCCTAGATATCCTATACATTACTATGCACCTGTTATTGCTGGGGCAAGTGTTTTAACAGTCCCACTTCCTTTAGAAGGTTCTGTTAGTGAAAGACAGGAAGCATTTTTAAAAAGTATTTATGAAACTTACGAAGACAGTTATCCTAAAGCTAAAGTTTTAATTTTAAATTTTCCAAATAATCCTACTACTATGATTGTGGAAAAGGAGTTTTTTAAAGAAATTGTAGACTTTGCAAAGAAAAAAGACCTCTGGATAGTTCATGATTTTGCATATGCAGACCTTTGTTATGACGGTTATAAAGCTCCATCAATACTTGAAATTGAAGGTGCAAAAGATATTGCTGTAGAACTTTATTCCATGACTAAAGGTTTTTCGATGGCTGGTTGGAGAGTTGGTTTTGTTTTAGGTAATCCTACGATTATTTATAATTTAAAAAGATTAAAAAGTTATCTTGACTATGGAACATTTACTCCAATTCAGGTTGCAAGTGTTATTGCATTAGATAGTGATTATTCAATAGTTGAGGAAGCAAGAGATATATACAATAAAAGATTAGAACTTCTTGTTAATGGTTTAAATAGGGCAGGTTGGGAAGTGGAAAAACCAAAGGCTACTATGTTTTTATGGGCAAAAATTCCTCCAGCATTTAAAGATTTAGGTTCAGTTGAATTTAGTATGAAACTACTTAGAGAAGCACATGTTGCAGTTGCTCCTGGAGCTGGTTTTGGAGAACATGGAGAAGGCTATGTTAGGTTTGCAGTAGTTGAAAATGAAAAAAGAATTAGACAGGCTGTTCGAAATATAAAAAAATTTTTAAGAAACTATAATGGTTGAAGCAAAATTAGAAGCAAAAGAGTTAAAAAAATCATATAAAAATAGAGATGTTTTGCATGGAGTTTCCCTTTATGTTAAAGAAGGGGAAATAGTGGGGCTACTTGGTCCAAATGGGGCTGGTAAAACCACTACTTTTAAATGTTTACTTGGATTTATAAAACCAGATAGTGGAAAAATTCTTTTAAATGGGGAAGATATAACAGACTTACCAGTTTATGAAAGGGCAAAAAAAGGAATATCTTTTTTACCTCAGGAAAGCTCTATCTTTAGAGATTTAACAGTTTGGGAAAATTTAACTATGTTTTTAGAGTTTTATTACAGTGATAAAGATGTAATAGAAGAAAAAGCGAAGCAATTGCTTGAGGAATTTGGGATATACCGTTTAAAAAGTCAAAAAGCTTCTACTTTATCAGGTGGAGAAAGAAGAAGGTTGGAAATAGCAAGAAGTTTAATTATAAACCCTTCATTTTTACTTCTTGATGAACCATTTGCAGGAGTTGACCCTGTATCTGTAAAGGAAATAAATCAGCTGATATTAACACTTGCTAAAAAAGATATTGGAATTATACTTACAGACCATAATGTTAGAGAAACATTAAAAATCACAGACAGAGCTTATATAATAGCTCATGGTAGTGTATTGGCAGAAGGCCCTCCATCAAAAATTGTGGAAGACCCTCACGTAAGAAAAGTATTTTTAGGGGAAGACTTTGTGCTTGTGTAAATGCTTCTCCTAGTTAAAATTCCTCTTCACTTTTGTATTCAAATATTATTTCTACTACAAGTAAAACTATCGAAATTATGTTCGCCACTGCTGCACCAATAGCGAGACCAATTGCAAGGGGAACGTGTGTTCCTGTGAAATATAAAAATGTGGCAGGTATTAAATGAAGGTCTGCAACTAAAGCTGTTGCAAGCATCTCTGCAGCAAGAATTTTCTTTGCTCCAAATTTTAAGACTGTTGCTATTAAATTAACTCCTATAGCAACAACCAGTTGATAAGGGTCATGACTAAATATAAATCCTACATTACTTGTTAAAGCAAGAACTATAAAGAAATCTGACCAAACTTTTCCCCAATTAATCATCTGATTTTACCTCTTGTAGTTGTTTTTCTTCTTCTTTTTCTTCTAATGCCCTTTCAAAAAATTCTTCAACTCTTTTTAGAGATTTTGGATGTCCAAGAATTAAAAGAGCATCTCCAGCTTTAATTTCAGTTTCTCCAGAAGGTGCTATTTTCATTTTTCCATCTTCTCTAATTATTGCAACAACTGTAGCTCCTGTTTCCTGTCTCATATGAATTTCTTTTAGCCTTTTACCAACTAGTGTAGAATTCTCTTCAACTTTCATCTCAATTATATCTATGTCTGTTCTTTCACCATATGCTATTTTTTCCAAAAATTTAGATATTGTTGGAGAAGGTGGATGTAAAACATAAGATGCTATTCTTCTACCAATTGTCACACTTGGAACTACAACTTCGTTAGCTCCAAGTAATTTCATTTTTTCTCCAGCTCCTTCATTTGTAGCTGTAGCAATAATTATAAAATTATCTTTATCTGGCCTTATCAGTCTTGCAGTAACAATTACAGCAAGGTCTTGGGTGTTTTCTTCAAATGCAGTTATTAAACCTTTGGCATGTTCTATACCTACCCCAAGTAAAACTTCTCTTTTGTGTGGCTCATCAAAAACATAAAAGTCAACTCCAAATTTCTTTATTTCTTCTTCCCTTCTTCTATCTGGTTCTATAAGAACAAACTTTATACCTCTTCTTTTTAGATTTCTCATTGTTTCTTTTGTAATGTTGTTAAATCTAACAATTATATAGTGTCCCCTTAACTTTTCCATATGCTTATACATCCTCCAGTATCTATATATTTCTCCTATATTACTGTTTAAAAATGCGTTTACAGTAGCAACAAGACCATATAAATAGGCAAGAGGAAAAGCTACCATTATAAATAACGTTGAAAACAGCCTATTTAAAGATATATTATCTGTGTATCCTTCTGTATATCCTACTGTAGAAAAAGTAATTATTGTATGAAATAAATAATTAAGAACGCTTTCCCCATCTGTTTTATTATTTATTATCATCAAGGATAAAACACCAACAGTTGTGAAGAATATAATTGTCATTAGAGGAAATCTAAGTTGAAATAGAACATTGTAAAACTTTTCTTCGTATATAGCTCTATAACTCTTTGGTTTTACATTTCCATAATGGGGAATTTTTTTCTTTTTTTTCATTTTTATAGATTACTTAAAAGCTCCTTTAATTTTCTTTCTTTTTTTATTTTCTCTAAATCTATACTGCTTATTGCCTTTAAAATATACTTTCCAAATACATCAAATTCAATATTTACATTATCACCAACTTTTCTGTGTTTAAGATTTGTATTTTCTAAGGTATGAGGGATTATATTTATAGATATTACATTATTTTCTATACTGTTTATTGTTAGGCTAATTCCATCTATTGCTATTGAACCTTTTTCAATTACAAGCAACGAGTAATCTTTTGGAATTTCCACTTTTAGCTGTGTATGTTTTCCTAAATTTACCATAGATTTTATTTTTCCTTCTGTATCTATATGGCCTTGGACAATATGTCCTCCCAGTCTATCTGATGCCTTTAAAGCTCTTTCTAGGTTTACTTTCTCTTTTTGCTTTATTGTTTTTAGATTTGTTCTTTTTAAAGTTTCGTTGGAAACTTCAAAAAATAGTTTATTACTATCTATTTTTATAACTGTTAAGCAAACCCCATTTACAGCTATACTATCTCCTAATTTTGTATCTTCTAAAACTTTGTTTGCTTTTACTCCTAAAATTAATCCATCAGCCCTTTTATTTAAACTGTAAACTTCTCCAATTTCTTCTACTAATCCTGTAAACATTACCTTTCTTCTAAAGTTTGATATATTACATAATTAGTATATACCTTTTTTAAATAATTTCTCGTTTCATCAAAAGGATGGGTTTCTATAAATTCTGCTATGTTTTTAGTGTCAAATCTCTTTATAGTTCTTATAATATTATGTTCTCCACCGTTATATGCAGAAATAGCATAAAATACATTCCCATTAAACCTTTTTAATAGATAATTTAGATACCATTTTCCATAATCTATGGAGACTTTTGGGTTAAACATTTTAACTATATCAAAGTTTTTATCTTTTCTTACTTTAGAAATCCAGTAAGCAGTAGAAGGTATAAATTGCATAAGTCCAACAGCATTAGATATGGATATAGCTTTGTAATAAAATAAACTTTCCTGCTTCATTGTTGCATATACTAAAGGGTCTAAATCTCCAAAAGGTTTTATAAACCTATATTCTTCTTTTAGCTCTTTAATAACAACTTCAGGCATAACTGTGTAAATCTGTTTTATATCTTTTTCTTTTTTGTATAAATATTTTGCCTCCTTATAGGCTTTATCATATAGTCCTAGCAGTTTCAGCTTTTTAACTAAAATATAATCTTCTTTTAAATTATTTGTAAACAGGTTTTTAGGTTTAAAGTTATTTTCTCCTCTTGCAAGTATTTTATAGAAATCAAAAACAGGGGAATTTTTCACAAAATTTAGATATTTTTTTTCTCTTGAGGATAAATAAAGCCAGTAATTTAGCTTATTTTTATCTGGTATAAATTTAGAGTTTTTAGATAAATATTTAAAAGCTTGTTTTTTAGAAATAAAGAAATACTTATGTAAAAATTCATACCAAACTTTTGTTTCTGACTTTGGCATATATAGTTTGTAAAAATTAAATTCAGATAATTTTTTTAAGTGGAAAGCCTTTTTTGCTAAAAATGTTGCAACTTTGCCTATATACTCTTTGTTATTGGTTTTTAATAGCTTGTGGAATAACTCTCTTTTTTCGTTCCAGTCTTTTGAATAATAAGTAAGTATATATAAAGCAGATAAATACCACTTGGTTTTTGGATTTATTGTTTTAAGTAGCTGTTTTGCTTCTTTATATCTTTTAGTTTTTACATATATATAAAGCAAGTAATATCTCTTTTTATCTGAAGATTTTATTAAAGGTAATATTCCTTCAGCTCTTAAATACATTCTCTTTGATATTAATGTTTTTACCGCTTGCCATAGTTGTTTTTGAGATAGGTTTTGATAAATTTCTAAGAACGTTTTGTATCCATAAGCTCTATTATATATATATCTAGTTGCTAGGATTTCTTTTAATGAATTGTCGTTTAGTATATTTGCCTTTAAATAAAGATAAAAAATAAAACTTTCTTCATCTAAAGCTTTATAATCTATTTTTTTTAAATAGTTTTCCGCAAGTTTGTAGTTCTTTTTATAAAAAGCTCTAGCAGTTTTTGAAAGTAAGTAGTAATTTTTTATAGCAGTTTTCTTAGTTATGTTTTTTTCCTCATTATCATAAATCTGGGATATTAAATTTAAATAATACCGTTTGTAAGGAGCTAGATGTTTATCTTTTATTTTATGAAAACAACTACTAGCTTTAATAAATTTTTCTTCTCTAAAAATGTTTAAACAGGTATTAAAATCATATCCAAACGAGAAAAAGGGGAAAATCCCCAATAAAATAAATAATATTATTTCCTTTCGCACGCTTCTTTATTTATAGTGATCTCTTCATTTTCTTTAGGAACTCCTACTCCATTTCTGATTTGACCGCTTCCAAAAACGATAAATTTAGGAATAGTTAACTCTTTTAATCCCATTGGACCTCTAGCATGAATTTTGTCTGTAGATATTCCCATTTCTGCTCCTAATCCAAACTCGTTTCCATCTGTAAATCTAGTTGATGCATTAATATAAACAGCAGAACTATCTACCTCATTTATAAATCTCATTCCTTTTTCATAGTTTTCAGTTATTATACTTTCTGAGTGGTTAGAGCCATATTTGTGAATAAAATCAATTGCTTCATCTAAATTGTCTACAACTTTTACAGCTATTATTAAATCTAAAAACTCTTCGTAAAAATCTTCTTCTGTAGCTTTAATGATTTTTGTATTTTTAGCTTTTGGATGGTCTTTTAAAATCTTAAAAGATATATCATCACATCTCATTTCAACACCAGCTTTGCCATAATAATATGCTATTTCTGGTAAGAATTTTTCAGCTATATCTTTGTGAACAATAAGATTTTCTATTGCATTACAAACAGAAGGTCTTTCTACTTTTGCATTATAAGCAATATCAAGAGCCATTTGCATATTAGCTTCGTTGTCTATGTATAAATTACATACACCTTTATAGTGTTTGATAACTGGAATTGTTGAATTTTCTGCAACTGCTCTAATTAAACCTTCTCCTCCTCTTGGAATAACAACATCTATAAACTGATTTAGTTTTAAAAGCTCATTAACCACCTGTCTATCTGTTGAATCAACAAATAGTATTGCATCTTCTGGATACCCTACTTCTCTAGCAGATTGCTTTAATATATCAACTAAAACCCTGTTTGAATTTATTGTTTCACTACCACCTTTTAATATAACTGCGTTAGAAGATTTTATACACAGTGATGCTGCCTCAATAGTTACATTAGGTCTAGCTTCGTATATAATTAAAATAGCTCCAAGAGGAACTCTCATCTGTCCTACTTTTAACCCATTTGGTCTAGTCCACATAGAAATAATTTCACCAACTGGGTCAGGTAGTGCTATAACATCATTTAAAACCTGTATCATTCCATTAATTCTTTTTTCGTTCAGTGCAAGTCTGTCTAAAAGTGCTT
>QNYP01000188.1 GCA_003978675.1 Hydrogenothermus sp. | reverse complement strand
TTAAAAACATTATTTTGTGTGTAATTAAGGAGCTTGGTATTCCATTAGATAGAATTCTTGCTATTACATTTACAAACAAAGCTGCTAATGAGATGAAAGAAAGGGTAAAAAATTACCTTAGATTAGATGAAGAACCTCAATGGATAGCAACATTCCATAGTTTTTCTGCAAAAGTTTTAAGAATAGAAGCAAAGGCTATAGGTTTTGATAGAAATTTTGTTATATATGATGAAGAAGATAGTAAAAAATTATTAAAAGAAATCGTTGAAGAATTAAATTTAGATAAAGAACTTTATAAACCAGACAGACTAAAAAATATTATTTCCCAAATAAAACAAAATCTTGATGAAGAAGTTTTAGATTTTTATGCTATGCAAATGCCCCATATAAAGCAGATTTATAATCTCTATCAGGAAAGACTAATTTTTGCAAATTCTATGGATTTTGATGATGTTTTGTTAAATACAGTTAAATTATTTAACGAAAATCCAGAAATAAAACAGAAGTGGCAGGATAAGTTTGATTATATTCTTGTAGATGAGTATCAAGATACAAATAAAGTACAACACGAAATCTTAAAACATATAGTAGGAAATAGAGACTGTATTACTGTTGTAGGAGACCCACAGCAATGTATCTATACTTGGAGAGGAGCAAATCCTGAAAATATTTTAGATTTTGAAAAGGATTTTCCAAATACTAGGATAATAAAACTTGAAAGAAATTATCGTTCTACGCAGAAAATATTAAATATTGCAAATAAAGTAATTTCAGCATCAAAAGGAAGATGGAAAGAAAAGGTTTTAACTCTATGGACAGATAAAGAAGAAGGAGAAGATATAAAACTAATTGTACTTGAAAATGATAAACAAGAAGCGGGATTAATAGCATCTCAAATAAAAAAGTTCATAAATGAAGGATACGAATATAAAGATATAGCAATACTAATTAGGATGTCTTTTCTATCAAGGAATATAGAAGAAGCATTAGTAAAAGCATCTATTCCCTATCAAATTATTGGTGGAGTTAAATTCTATGAAAGAGCAGAAATTAAGGATATTCTTGCATATTTAAGATTTGCTTTAAATCCTAAAGATATTCAGGCATTTAAAAGGATTATAAACCTTCCATCTAGAGGAATAGGAAATAAAACATTAAATAAAATACAGACCTTTTATGTAGAAGATTGGGAACAGGCATTAAAGGACAGTCTTTCATCATTATCTAAGAAACTTCAAGAAGGTATAACGCAGTTTTTAGAAATAATTGAATATATCCAAAAAAATGCAGATAAAAGTCCTGCAGAAACTGCAAAGTATGTTTATGACTCAATTGATTATGAAAACTATCTAAAAAGTAAATATCCAAAAGACTATGAAGACAGAGTAGAAAATGTAAAAGAGCTATTTAATGCATTAGAAGAATTAGAAAAAAGAGGCAAAACATTAAGGGAATTTTTAGAGGAAACTTCCTTGCAACAGGCACAGGATAGTATAGAAGAGTTAAACTCGGTTAAAGTTATGACAGTTCACGCATCGAAAGGACTGGAATACAATGTTGTTTTTGTTGCAGGATTAGAAGATGGAATTTTCCCAAGTGGAAGGGCTTTTGAAGATGTAGAACAAATGGAAGAGGAGAGAAGACTGTTTTATGTTGCACTTACAAGGGCAAAAGAGCATCTAATATTAACATTTGCAAAGCATAGAAGCAGTTTTGGATATAACTACAATCAAACAAAACCTTCTAGATTTTTAAAGGATATCAAGGAATATTTAAAAACATTAAAACCTGCTGTTAAAAGTGTTTCTGGTAAATCTAAAAGCAATACAAGTATTTCCTCTAGTTCATCACTTGATTTTAAGGTAGGGCAGATAGTTAAACATGATGTTTTTGGAAAAGGGATAATAAAAAGTTTATCACCACCAAAAGCAAGGGTAATTTTTGAAAAAGCTGGAGAAAAAGAAATACTAACAAAATTTTTAAAGGTGGTTTAAAGTTTGAGAATTAATATAGAAAGTCAAATAAAAAAAGATATAGGAATAATATTAATATTTTCATTTTTTGCATTTATTTTTGGGAACTGGATTTTATCTATTACTTCCCCAGATGAAGGAAAAAATTTAGATGCAGCCCTTAATATGCTAGAGAAGAAAAATTTTATAGTTCCCTTTTATAACTGCGAATACAGATTTGAAAAACCTCCTCTTTTTTACTGGTTTACAGATTTTTTCTTTGTTTTATTTGGAGTAAATGAGTTTTCTGCAAGGATTGTTTCTGGACTTTCTGCAACAGGACTTGCAATTTTAACTTATCTTTTTGGATTAAGATTTTTTGACAGACAAAAGGCTTTAATTTCTGCAATTGTTTTCATGTTATTTATCCATAACTGGTTTGAGGCAAGGGCTGGCGTTCCTGAAATGCTTTTAACATTTTTTATGACTTTAGGGCTGTATTTGTTTTTTATAGAAAGGTTTACTTTAGGATGGATAGCTTTAGGATTTGCATTTTTAGCTAAAGGTCCTGTGGGAGTTGCTTTACCAGGAGCAATATATTTCCTGTGGAATATTTTTAATAAAAATTATAAAAATGCATTTAAAATTTTTAACTTTAAAGGAATCCTGCTCTTTTTTGTAATTAGCTTACCTTGGTATCTCCTACTAATAAAAGAGTTTGGATATGATTATTTTTACAAATTTTTCCTGTATGAAAATATCTATAGATTTACAGGAAGCAAAAAAATACATTCTTATCCATTTTGGTATTATTTTCCTGTTTTAATTGGAGCTACTTTATTATTTTTACCTATTTATATAAAGGTTTTAAGAAACTATACAAAACAACTTAATTTCTTTTTATTCTGGTTCTTATTTGTGTTTCTCTTCTATAGTATCGCTAAAAATAAACTTCATCATTACATATTATTTTCATATCCAGCACTTGCAATTTTAATTGGATATTACACATCAAAAAGATATATAAAAATTGCCACAGCTATTGCAGGTATTATTCTTGTTGCATTATTTGCAGGAGCTTATATCTATGAAAGTAAAAGATTTATTCCAAAAGCAGTAGAAATTTTAAAGAAAAATGATAATAAGCCAGTAGTTTTTTACAAAAAAGAGCTTTCTGCAATTGTTTTTTATACAAGAAAATGTATAAAGAAGATAGATAACAAAGAGCAAATACCAGATGGGACTTTTGTAATTTTTAGAAAGAAAAATAAATTAGAAAATGTAGAAATCTTAACCTATGGAATAGAGCCAACAGGAAAGTTTTATTTAGGTATCTACAAAAAGGAGGAGTAAAAGATGTATAACATAAATAAGGATTTAGCCAATATTTTGTATAAAATGGCTGCTATTTATGAGTTTAAAGATGATACATTTAGAGCAAGAGCATATGAAAGGGCAGCACATATTGTTGAGGATTTACCAGATGATATTAGAAATTATGTAAAAGAAGGAAAACTGCTAAGTATCAAAGGAATAGGTCCTGGAATTGCCTCAAAAATAGAGGAATATATAAGAGATGGAAAAATATCAAAATATGAAGAACTGAAAAAAGAAGTTCCAGAAGATTTTATTGAGCTAATAGACTTTCCAGGAATTGGAGCAAAATCACTAAAGAAAATATATCAAGAACTTGGAATTACAACAAAAAATGAGCTTATAAAAGCGTTAAAAGATGGAAGAGTAGAACAATTAAAAGGTTTTGGAAAGAAAAAAGTAGAAGGAATGTTAAAAGCTATCAAAATGCATGAAATAGCCCAAAGGCGAATGCTTCTCTGGCATGCATTGGAACTTGCAAATTATATAGTTGAAGAATTAAAGCAATTAAAGGAAATAAGAAAAATAGAAATTGCTGGAAGCATCAGAAGGAGAAAAATAACTATAGGAGATATAGATATCCTTGTTGTAGCAGATGATAACGATAGGCATAAAATAATGGATTTTTTTGTTTCTCTACCAGAAGTTAAAGAAGTTTTAGTTAAAGGAGATAAAAAAACAAGTGTAATAATAAAGACAAAATCAGGTAGGGAAAAACAAGTGGATCTACGAATATTTCGAGAAGATGAATGGGGAGCAGCACTACAGTACTTTACTGGTTCAAAAGAGCATAATGTTCATGTTAGAGAAATAGCAAAAGAAAAAGGATTAAAACTAAACGAATATGGAGTATTTAAGGTAGATACAGAAGAAAAGATTGCAGGCAAAACAGAGGAAGAAGTATATAATGCAATAGGACTACCTTATATAGTTCCAGAGCTTAGGGAAGATAGAGGAGAAATTGAATCTGCCATTAAAGGAGAACTTCCAGATTTAGTTGAATTTTCAGATATAAAAGGAGATATGCATGTTCATTCAAACTGGTCTGATGGAGTTAACAGTATAGATGAGATTATTAGATTTGTAAAAGAAAAATACAAATATGAATATATCGTAATAACTGACCATTCTAAATCCCAAAGAGTAGCCCATGGCTTAGACGAAAACAGAATTTTAGAAGAAATAGAAGAAATAAGAAAATTAAACAAACTTATAGGTTTTGATTTTATCAAAATAGGAACTGAAGTTGATATTTTGTTAGATGGTTCGTTGGATTTTCCTGACGAAATACTTGCAAAACTTGATTTTGTTGTTGCATCTGTTCATTCTCATTTCAAAAGGGATAATACAGATAGAATTTTAAAAGCAATGGAAAATCCATATGTAAATGTAATAGGACATCCAACAGGTAGATTAATAGGGGTTAGAGAAGGCTATCCAGTAGATTTAGATGCAGTAATAAAAAAAGCAAAAGAAACAGGAACAGCTTTAGAAATAAACTGTCAGCCACTTAGAATGGATATAGAAGATACATGGATTAGAAGAGCTGTAGAAGAAGGAATAATGCTAGCAATATCTACAGATAGTCATAATCTTGGAAGTTTTGAGTATATGAAACAGGGAGTTTGGCTTGCAAGAAGAGGCTGGGCAACTAAGAAGAACATACTAAACACTAGAAGCTGGGACGAAGTTTTAAAATTTGTAAATGAAAAAAGAAAGAAAATGGGAGGTATACCAGTTGGAGCTTAAAGTTGAAAACAATAAAAGATATGTTAGATGCTTTAGATGTTGATGAAAAAATTGATTATATTTTAGATTTTTTAACAGATAAAATGTATCGTCAAGAGATAAAAAACTATAAAAATTTTTACAAAATATCTGGAGAGATAAAAGACAGGAAATTATATGTAAAAATGTATTTTGATTTTGAAAATAAATGGCGAGATATAGCTACCTATGATTTAGAAAAAGAAATTTTTGAAAATCATATAGATAAGAGATTGTTTAAGTATTTACTTGATAAAGAACATGAATACATAGAAAAAAATGTAAGTAAAGAACTTCAAAGGTCTTTAAATATAATTTTATCTCTTTTAGCTTTAAGTGCAGGGGTAATATTTGCTCTTATTATCTCTTATCTATTTTTCTAACCCTCACTATACCATTTAGAGAGTTTGTAATAAATATCCTATCTGCATTTTGTAAGTCTTTAAGGGTAAATCTTCCCTCTATTACTGTAAAACCTTCACTTGGAGCTTTTTTTATAATAAACTGGCGAGTAATCCCATTTAATAATCCACAGTCTAAAGATGGAGTATATAAATACTTTCCCTTTATCCAGAATATATTTGCAGATGAGGTTTCTGTAATTTCATCGTTTTCATTTAAAAATAAAGCATCAAAATATCCACTTTCTAAAGCATATCTTTTTGCGATTATATTTCTTGCAAAATTTGTTGATTTAATTCTTAAAAGGGGGTCTGATGAGTGAACCCTAAAAGGAGCTATTATCAAATCAACTTCTTTTTTATCTATGGGCTTAAATGGTTTTGCAATTATAAGTAGATTAGAACCTTCAGGTATAATGGGAAAGTATGAATTTCCTTCAGAAACTAAAATTGTTTTTATATATAAATCACTGGTATCTTCAAATTTTTTAACTGTTTCTTCTATATAATAAATAAAATCATCTTTTGTAATAGCTGGTATTTTTAATAGTTTTGCCCCTTCTATTAATCTTTGATAATGTTTATCTATGAATCTTGGGAGTTTTCCTTTGTATCTAAAAGTTTCAAAGACTCCTTCTCCATACATTAAGGTTCTTAAAACTTTTTTGTTTAAAAAGTTTTTTCCATTTAAAGTAATTACTTCCTTCATTATTACTTACCTCAAGACATGAATAAGAGTATAATCTTCAAATTCTGATAAATCACCATTTTCAGCTTTTATAATTGCACTTAAAAATTTAGCAAATTTAGCTTCGGAATGTCCTTTGTAAATTTTCCCTTTCCATAAGGTTTCATAATTATTAAATAAATTTAAATATTTATCCCTTACTAAAACAAGTTTTTCACTTTTGATATTTAAAATTTTAGAAACAGGAACTTCCATATGAACTTTCCTTTCTATATAAAAAGGCAAATTAAATAATATTTTTCCTTCTAAAAAAAACGGAATATCTCTCGATACAAAACTTTCTTTCACTGCTTTTCCAATCTCATCGTAAGGTCTATATTTTTCTATTTTTACAAGCCCAGATATTACAAAAACTAAAAATAAAACAAGTGCAGAAACAAAAGGAGCAAGTTTTGTATCTTTGTATCTAATCATATATAAAATTGGGAAAATAGCAAAGATATAATAAAGATAATCAAGATGTATAAAGTATATTAGAAGGAAAGTTGCAATGACTAAAATTAAAGTTTGAATTAAGAATGTAAAGTTATAAACATGTTTCCTCCAACCTTCTAAACTTAAATTTACTATAGCATAAGCTATAAAAATTGATAAAGCAGGAAACATTTGAATTATATATGTTGGAAGTTTTCCTTTGGAAATTGTAAATATAAAAAGCATTACAAAAATCCAGCTAAATAAAAATGCAAATTTTCTAACTTGTTTAATATAGTTGACAACCACAAAATAAGCTGTTAAAGAATATGGCAAAAATCCCCATAAAATAACATTAAAGTAGTAAGTTAAACTCTTTAAGGTAAGTAGTTTATGTTTATTTCCAAAAGCCCTACCTAGGGTTTCTTTATAGTAAACATTCCAGAATAAATCGCCATATTTTAGATAGCTATAAACATACCACCAAAATCCAATAACAATAACAATAGGTAAACCTATCCAAATTTTTAATTTTACAAACTTATTCCACCAGTCTTTGACATTATAATTTGATTCAATAAATAGAAACACGATAATAATTCCACCAATTACTATTATGTAAGGAAAACCCTTTGTCAAAACAGTTAATCCTAAAGCTATATAAGATAGGTAAAGATACTTAATCTTATTTGTTTTATACCATTTTAAAAATAGATATAAAGTTAACGTAAAAAAGAAAGTTAATGGAACTTCAGGGGTTGCATACCTTGTATTTGAGACAAACTGTAATGGAAAAGACATTATAAATGCAGAAAAAAGGGAAATTCTTATGTTGTCAAATAGTAATTGGGCTATTTTGTATGTGAAAAACAAACTTCCAAGTCCAAGTAAAACAATAGGAAGCCTTATTGCAAATTCGTTTATTCCAAATAAAAAACAAGAAGAAGCAACAAGCCAATATGTTAAAGGAGGTTTGTTAAATCTATGTTCGTAATTATAGTAAATATCAATAAAATTACCACTTTCAAACATTTCCCTAACAGCTTCTGCATAATATCCTTCATTTGGGTTCCAAATATCATTAAGCCAGATATTCCAAAAATATGTAAAAACTATTAAGAAAATGAAAAGTGTATATTTATACTGTTCTTGCTTTGAAAGCATTAAGACATTTCCTCAAGATAGTTTTTATAGCCTAGATTTTCTAATTTTTTTGCTTTTTCTTCTACCATTTCTTTGAGGGAATTTCTATATTGTTTTAATTTTTCTGCTAAATTTTTGTCACTTGTAGCTAAAATTGAAACTGCAAGCAAACCTGCATTTTTAGCATTGTTAATAGCGACAGTAGCAACAGGTATACCTGCAGGCATTTGAACTATAGAAAGTAAAGAGTCTTGTCCATTTAATGTTGAAGTTTTCACTGGAACACCAATAACTGGAAGATGCGTTAATGATGCAACCATTCCCGGAAGATGAGCAGCACCACCAGCTCCAGCAATAATAACTTTTATTCCCCTTTCTTCTGCAGATTTTGCATAAGTGTACATCCTATCAGGTGTCCTATGAGCAGAAACAATTGTAATTTCATAAGGAACTTCAAATTGGTCTAAAATTTCTGCTGCTCCTTTCATAACTGGTAAATCTGAATCACTTCCCATAATAATACCAACCATTTTTAAACCTCTTTACTTTCTATAGTTCAAATGCCTGCAGGTATACCTGTTGCTACTGTCGCTATTA
>QNYP01000122.1 GCA_003978675.1 Hydrogenothermus sp. | reverse complement strand
TTAAGAATATATTTTTTTATTTTTCCTGTGTTTACCTGATGCCAAAAAACATAATCTATTATTTTTTTGGCATCAGGTAAACACAGGAAAAATAAAAAAATATATTCTTAAAAAGAAAATAGACTTAGTAAAAAATAACTTACTTCCTGTTTATAAAGCTTTAACAAAATATAATATTGAAAAACTATTTATTGTTTCTCTATCAGGAGAAACAATCGTAGGATTTGAATATGGCTCATTTACATTAAAAAAGTTTAAATCTGAAAAATATGCAGGAGTTTTATATGTTTATCCCTTAAAAACAAAAGATAAACTCCTTGGAAATGTTTATTTTTCAGTACCTTTTTCTGCACTGCAGGACGAGTTAAATAGTATATTTGAAGATACTTTTGTATTTATTGTAAAAAGTGATTATGCTTTGCAAAAGATAAAGTCTAGGGAAATAAGATCTTTAATTCCAACAGAGTTTTCTAAAGAGTTTTATTATGAAAATATAAATGTAAAAAAATTGCCTATAGGTCTAATTAATAAAAATATAAGAGAAAAGGTTTACAAAATCCTAAATAAAGGAAAACCATTTTCTCTTGTATACAAATATAATGGAGATTACTATCTTATATCTTTCATGCCTATAAAAACTATAAATAATAAGTTTTTAGGATATTTAATTTCTTACTCTAAGAATAAAGCTTTTGAGATAGTTCAAAAATCATTCATTGTTAACATTATTCTTTCCGCTTTAATTTCTCTAATTATAGGAATTTTGGCATACATATTATTCAGGGACATGGAGAGATTTAAACATCTTGCTGAAACAGATAGGTTAACAGGGTTATTTAACAAAGGAAAATTTAATGAAGTGTTAAAGAAAGAAATTGAGAGAGCAAAAAGATATAAGAGACCTCTATCTCTCATTATTTTTGATATAGACCATTTTAAAAGAATTAATGATACATACGGACATAAAGTTGGAGATGAAGTTTTAAGAGAACTTGCAAAAGTCATAAAAAGTATAATTAGAAAAACAGATTTTGTTGTTAGATGGGGAGGAGAAGAATTTGTAATTTTAGCCCCTGAAACAGATTTAGATGGAGCTTTAAAATTGGCAGAAAAACTAAGGCAAACTGTAGAAAAGCATCAGTTTCCTACCGTGAAAAATGTTACTATTAGTCTAGGTGTAGCCCAATATATAGATGAAGAAACTCCAGAAGAATTTATAATAAGAGCAGATATGGCTTTATATAAAGCTAAGGAAAACGGTAGAAATAGAGTAGAAGTTGCTAATTAGTGTATAATTTAAACAAAAAACTAAATGGAGGTAAAACCTTGAGAAAAGTTGCTTGGAGTGTTACACATCAAGAATTTATAATATCAGACCATTACTATTTTTCTAAACTTCAAAGATATGCTAAAGAAGCAGATATACAGATTGATGAAGTTGATGAAGTAGAAAAGTTTGCAAACTACGATACTATCATCTTTAATTATCCAGAAATACCTTTTAAACCTGAAGAAGTAGATTTTATTGAAGAGCTTGTAAAAAAAGGAAAGACTGTTGGGATTTTTGCATATTATAAAAATGAAGATAGGATAGCAGACACTTGTAATACTTTATCTGAAAGGTTTGGGATCAAATTTAATGGAGATATTATCATTGACAATGTAAATAACTATGATAATGATAATCTACTCATAGTAACCTCTGACCTTTACAATATGCCTGACAATATTAAAAAAGTTATGCTTGCCTGCACAGATAGTTTAATAACAACCAGTCCAAATGTTAGACCCCTCGTTCACGGAGAAGATACTGCAGAATCTAAATTAGAAGAAGAAACTTTACTTTTTGCTGAGTATGTTCACCCAGAAAGCGGAGGTAAATTTATAGCTGGTGGTACTTGTGTATTTTGGGATAATTATTCAATAGATTTATATAACAATAAAGAGTTTAGTTTAAATCTTTTGACTAGATAATTAAAAGGGGCTTTATGCCCCTACTATCTCATTATGAACATTTTCCCAAACTTTAATTGCTTCTTTACAATCCTCAATGGTAGGAACTAAAGCTATTCTGAAGTATTTACTTTTACATTTATTTTCTTTTATTTCAATTCCAGAACAGAAATTTTCCCCCATTGAAACAATTATGCCGTTTTCTATTAGTTTTTTTATGTATTCTTTTCCAGTATCTTTGGGAGTTTTTATCCAAAAATAAAATGTTGCTTTAGGATATAAATATTCTAATCCTATTCTGTCAAAAAATTCTATGAATAAATCTCTTTTTTGTTTGAAGATTTCGTTTCTTTCTTTAACATGTTTATCATCATTCCAAGCAACTATTGCTCCTTCCTGAATAAATTCTGGAGTTGCTACTCCAAAAGAAGTTCTAAACTTTTTATAAGTTTGAATAATATACTCATCTCCTGCAACAAAACCACTGCGATAGCCTGTCATTCCACTTCTTTTTGATAAAGAATGAAAAACAACAACATTTTTTTCTCCTATCTCAAGCATAGAAATAGGTTTTTCTTCAAAATAAAGATCTATATAACATTCATCACTGCATAAAATAATATCGTACTCTTGGCAAATATCGTAAGTTTCCTGTAAATAACCTTTATCTGCTGTTACTCCTGTTGGATTGTGAGGATAGTTTATCCATACAATTTTTGTTTTTTTAAGAACTTCTTCAGGGAGTTTATCTAATCTTAGTAAAAATTTGTCTTCCTCTTTTAACTGAACTGGATAAACATTTGCATTTGCAAATAATGCTCCTCTTTCATAAACAGGGTAAGCAGGAGTTCCAAATATAACTGTATTTTTTTCTTCTTTTGGGTCTATAAAAACAAGGGGAAAATGAAATATTGCTTCTTTAGAACCATTTGAAGGGATAATTTGAGTATCAGGATTAACTGAAACATTAAATCTTATTTTTATGTAATTTGCTATTGCTTCTCTTAATTGTTTTTTTCCTGCCACTGTTGGATATTGGCTAATTTCTGGAATAGCCTTTTTTATTGCTTCTCTGATAAACTCTGGAGTAGGCTCTTTAGGATCACCTGTTCCAAAGTCATATATTTTTTTACCTTCTTTTTTTAGGTTTTCTTTTATCCTATTTAATTCATCCATAGGGTATGGTCTTAAAGACTTTAAGACTTCGTTCAATATTAACCTCCACCAACAAATGTTACAATTTCAACAGTATCTCCATCCTTAATTTTAAAACTGTCATATTCACTTTTTGGAATAACATCCATACCAACAGCAACTGCAAAGTTAGGTGCTTTTATACCTAGTTCTTTAACTAACTCTGTAATAGTCATTTCATCTTTATCAAATTCCCTATATTCTCCATTTAACTTTATCTTCATTTTACTACCTCACCTATTTCTCAACAAATTTTGAAGTTAAAATAGCAACCCCTATGGCCAAAAAACTAGCAAGTAAAACAAATGAGAACAAAGTTACATAATATAAAGTTTCATCACTCATCTTCACTTCCTCCTATGACAATCAATACAGAAGAAATTACAGCAATTGTCACATAAATTAAACCAAAAACTATAGAAGTTTCTTTATCAAATTTCCCTTTTATTATAGGCTGTAAAATAGCAAATACAATTACAGCTACACCTACATTTAGAAGATGTTTCCCAAATTCCTCAAAAGCCTTTTTTATTCCTTTTTTAATTCTCATTAAGTTTAATCTAAAATTTCTTTTAAACTAGTTTCCCAAAGTTTTCTTAGTTCCTCTAAGTTTTCCTCTATTTTTGTATCACCAACTTTTAAAGTTAATTTAAGTTCATTTTTTACTTTTCCAACAATTTTAAATCCTATTCCAAGTTTTTTAGCTTTATCCTCTAATTCTTTAAGGTTATCTTCGCTGGTAGAAATAACAATAATACTTCTCATCTCATCAAAAAGTTCAAAGTCTGGTCTATAATCTGTTTCTATATTAAGCTCTAATCCAAATGTTTTTTCATCTGCAAAAGCAGGCTCTAATAAAGCTGTTATTAAGCCTCCATCTGAAACATCATGAGCAGATTTTATGAGTTTTTTGTTTTCTCTAATAAATTGAGATAGTTTTTTTTCTACTTCTAAGTTAATTGGTGGAACATCTCCTGCTACTTTTCCATGAACTTCTTTTAAATATTCACTTCCGTTAACTGTAGGCTCTTTGTCTACTTCTCCAATTAGAACAATTACATCATCTTCTTTCTGATAGTATGAAGGGATTGCCTCTTCTGGACTATCTAAAACTCCGACAGCAACAACTATAGGTGTTGGATAAACATTTATTCTTTTATCTGGTAAAACAGTTTCATTGTATAAAGAAACATTACCACCTATTACAGGTGTGTTTAACTCTTTGCAAGCATCTGCCATACCTTTTGTTGCTTGCTCAAACTGCCACATAATTTCTGGATTTTCAGGATTACCCCAGTTTAGACAATCTGTAATTGCAAGAGGTTTAGCACCAGATACATAAACATTTCTAACTGCCTCTGCTACAACTCTTTTTCCACCTTCGTAAGGATTTAAATAAACCCATCTACCATTTCCATCTGAAGATATGGCAACTGCCTTTTCACTGTTTATTTCTGGTTTAACAGCCCATTTAATTCTTAAAATAGCACTATCACTTCCCGGTTTTACAACTGTATTTATACCAACTTCATGGTCATATTGTCTGTAAACCCATTCTTTTTTAGCAATAGTTGGAGAAGATAAGACTTTTCTAATTGCTTCTTTTAAATCTATCTGTGGTAATTCTTCCTGATTAAAGCTTTTTGTTTCTTTTAAATACTCAGGCTCTTTTCTAGGTCTATTATATACAGGAGCATCATCAACTATTGCAGAAATTGGAAGGTCTGCTACTTTTTCTCCCTGATAAAAAACTTCCATTCTACCTGTGTCTGTAGTTTCACCAATTTCCGCTGCTTCAAGCCCATAACTTTTTGCTATTTTTATAACCTCTTCTACTTTATCTTCATCTACTGCATAAAGCATTCTTTCTTGAGATTCAGATAAAAGTATTTCATAAGGGGTCATTCCTTCTTCTCTTAATGGGACATTTTCTAAATAAACTCTAACACCCATTTTAGATTTTGAGCCAAACTCAGATGTAGAACCTGCAAGTCCAGCTGCTCCAAAATCCTGACAGCCTTCAATTAAACCTTTTTGCATTACTTCTAATGTACATTCAACTAGTCTTTTTCCAAAAAATGGGTCTCCTATCTGCACATTTGGTCTTTTATCTTCTGTTTCTTCTGAAAACTCTGCAGAAGCCATTGTAGCCCCATGAATTCCATCTCTACCTGTTGAAGAACCAACCATTACCATTTTTTGCCCTACTTTTGTAGCTCTTGCTCTAAACATTTTGTCTTTTTCTAAAATTCCTAAGCAAAAGGCATTAACAAGAGGATTACCTGCATAAACTTCATCAAAAACTACTTCCCCACCAATAGTTGGAACGCCAATACAGTTTCCATAAAATCCAATTCCTTTAACAATACCCTGAGCTATAGGTTTTGTATCCTTTATATTTTTTCTTTTCCCATCATTTCTTGGGTCTCCAAATCTTAAACTATCAAAGGCACATACAGGTCTTGCTCCCATTGATAAAATGTCTCTTATTATTCCTCCTACTCCTGTGGCAGCACCGTGGAAAGGTTCTATATATGATGGGTGATTATGACTTTCTATTTTAAAAGCAACTGCATATTTATCATCTATTTCAACAACTCCGGCGTTTTCTCCGGGACCTTGTATAACCCAAGGAGCTTCAGTTGGAAATACTTTTAAAAATGGTTTGGAAGATTTATAAGAACAATGCTCACTCCATAAAGCTCCAAAAATCCCAAGTTCTACTTCATTTGGCTCTCTACCGATTAATTCAACAATTTTCTTGTATTCGTCTAAAGTTAATCCATGAGCAGATAAGATTTTTTCGTCCATAAAAAAACCCCTGAAAAAGTTTGTTAGAAATATTTTATCAGGATTTATCTTCTAAATATTTGTTTACTTAAGAGAGCTTGAGTGTTGTCTATTTTCTGTTTCGCTTCTTCAAAAGAAATTTCTTCAAAATTGTAAAATATATTATTTAGATTGTCTGTAATAAATTCAAAGATTTGTGAAAATATAATTCTATCTATTAAAATTGCATGAACTTTTCCTATTTTTACTAATTTGTGTTTGTCATCTATTTTATTAATATCAATTAATGCATAAACAGAATTTTTTCTATTTAATAAGTTAGAGTTTTGTTTTAATTTATAAAATCTACCTTTTTCCATAATATTTATTTTACGATACCCAGTATAGTCTGTAGAAGTTCATCTGTTATAGATATAATTTTTGCAGCTGATTGGTATGCTCTCTGGTATTTAAGCATATTTGCAAGTTCCTCATCTAAGTTTACGCTACTGATTTGTGAAAGCTTATCTTCTAAAGAATTTAAGAATGTTGTATTATTTTCTAGATTATCTTTTGTTGTCTCAATTTTAAAACCTATATCAACAATAAATCTTTTGTTATAAAGCTCAGAAAATGACTTGTTTTTTACTAAATTATAGTTGTCAGTATTTACAACTGAATAGTTAATACCCCCTATTGTTAAAGTTCCTGTTGTTAAAGCTGTTTCTTCTGCATTATTAAAAATACCATTTTTATCTGATATTCCACCAATTGTTGCTACAAAACTTCCTGTATCATTTAAAAGTTCAATAGAACCTGATTTACTAATATCTTTAGCATATAATTCTAAATAAAAATTTCCAGAACCATCAGGATATTCATACACTTTTGCAACAACTAAATCTTGAGATGCATTTATAGTATTTGCTATATCTGTAATTGTATCTGTAGCAGAGTAACTTATTGTTACCACTTTTTGATTATCTAGATAAAGGTCAAAACTTCCTCCGCCAAAAGTATCAGTAGATGCTATAGCTGTGTTAGATTGTTTAATTGTTGTTTCATTAAAATCTTTTAAAGCTATTATACCTTTTACCACTGTGTTATCAGAATTAAGATATTTATTACTTGCTGCCGCTGCAATTTGTTTTGGGTCTGTTATATTTAAATCAATATTAGATGCATCTATGTATGTTTTTGAACTATCAGCAGAAATTTTGAAAAAGTTTATTCCAGTATTACCATTTAAATCATAACCATTTCTATGTATTTTATTAACGGAGGCAGAAAATACTGAGGTAAAATCGTTTAAATCATCTAGTTTTTGATTTATAAATTTTATAGCTTGAAGCTGGGCTCCTATCTTTCCATACTGAAAGAAGTCTGTTAGCTTAGCCCCATTTATTAAAACTTTTAATTCTCCGTTTTCTTCTTCCGTGGTTAGTGTGGATGCTTTATCGTATATAACTAATGGGTGTCCTTTTACAGAAACAACCTCCACAGTATTGTCTGGTTTAAATTTTACCTTGATATCTAGTATTTCAGATAAATTCCTTAGAAGTCTATCTCTTTGATTTAGGTAGTTGTTTAATCTTACTTTGTCTTCCGAAAAAGCTTTTATATTCTTGTTTGTTTTTGCGAGGGCAGTTAATATATCATTTACTTTTTGGATATTATCTTTTATCGCAAGTTCTGTTTCACTTTTTATGCTGACTAAATTATCATAAGTATCTCTTATTCTACCTACTAGTTGTTTTGCTACAGAGATAACTTTATCTCTAGCTGATATATCATCAGGATTAATAGCAATATCATTAAAAGCGTTGAAAAACTCTGTAATCTTTTCTCCAAATCCAGAACCATGAATATCATTAAATAGTGCCTCTACTTCTGAAAGAATATCTGAATAAGTTTGTCCTTGGGAAACTTGTTGTTTTACAGACACAATCCTACTAAACAGAGAATTATCAAAAGCCCTTTCAATATTTGCAATGTTTACACCTGCAGGGACTAAATCTTCTTGATGGATTAATTGTCTTGAATAATCATCTGAATATTGATTAGATATATTTTCACTTGTTATATCTATAGACCTTTTACCTGTTAGTAAAGCTTGTGAACCTAAAGAAAGAATACCGAATAAAGACATATTTTTATTCCGTTCTTATATAAAATTTTAATTTTAATCTTATTATCGGCAATTTATATCTTTTTATTTAAAATTCCGGATTTAGGTTGTGAAATTTGTTCCCCATAAGGGGAATACTGCTTAACTGTTTCTTCCTCAAAAATAGCAGAAAATATTTCATCTATCATATTCATATTATTTAAAGCTAAGCTAAGGTTTCTCTTACTTAGTTTCTCTATTTCCTCTATTAAATCTATATGTTCTTTAAAATTTTCCTTTTCATATTCAGATATTTTTTTAAGAATCTCTTTTTTTTCTTCTATTACTTTAAATAATCGCTGGGGATTATCAAGCTTGAGAAGCTCTTCTTTTTCTTCTTCTAACTTATTGTTAGAGCTTAAAAATAAG
>QNYP01000121.1 GCA_003978675.1 Hydrogenothermus sp. | reverse complement strand
ATATTATCTGGTGTAATTCTAATAAACGATAGTAGAACTATAATAATAGATACTATATTTATAAATAGCTTGTTTAGAAGTTTTTTATTTTTTTCAAGGTAAATGGATAACAAAATTAATCCGAAAAAAAATATTGATACTAAAGGATTAATAAAATTTACAACAGAAAAAAAAGAAACAAATGCACTTAAATACACAAAAATATTTAGTAAGTTTTTAATCGATATCATATAAAGCAAGCTCCCTTAATATTTTGTGTCTTGTTTTATAGTCTAAAGATGGTTTTATAAAAAGTTTTCCTGCTTTTAATCCAACAGGTTTTTTATTTTTAAAGTTTGTTAAAACTAAATATGTGGCAAATGATAATTTTTTTTCTATGTTTTTTGTTTTCATTTTATCTAAATCAACTATTATGGGAGTGTTGCTGTCTTCCATAAACTCTTTAACTACAAGTTCACCAGTTTTAGCATAATGTTTCCATGAAATATATTTAAGGGGGACTCCTTTATAATATTTAGAAAATCCTGTTATTTCTCCTTCATAGGATTTTATAAGACTTGTTTTTTGAATATCTTTTTTAATTTTTGATTTTCTAGATAAACCAAAGTCTAAATTATACTTTTCAGGTTTTGGAAATACTAAAACTTCTAGTTCTTTGTTTAATTTTATACATCTTTCAAAGAAATTAAAAGGAAATACAGAACAGATTTTTATGTTTTTAAGTCTATTTATTCCTCTTTTTTCAAATACTAAGTTTATTGTTTTCGTTTCCTTACTTTTTTTATTTACCAAAGGAAAGGTAATATATTTACCTAAAATATTAACGGTTATAAGAAAAGATGGGAAAAACTTCTTTTGATTAGAAATGGTAATATTTAAAATTGCTGGATATCCTGCAAATATTTCTTTCTCTGGATCAATAGTAATGTCTAATTTTGATAAATTAACTTTTGCGATAATTCCAGATATTCCCATAAAAGCCAAGAATGCAGAAGAAATTAAATAAATAAGATTGTTCCCTGTGTTTGCTCCAGCAACTCCAAGTAAAATTGTAATTGTTATGTATATCCAGCCCGCTTTTGTTATCTTTATAGAAAAGTTTTTATCTTTTTTAAACAGGGACTTTAATTTCATCTATAAAATCTTTAATAAATGCTTTTTTATCAATATTTTCAATTTCTTCTTTAAATATTACTCTGTGAGAAATTATATGAGGTGCAAGCTCTTTTATATCTTCCGGAATTACATAGTCTCTACCTTTAAAGTATGCATTTGTTTTTGATGAATTTGCTATAGCTAAGCTTCCTCTAATAGATAGACCAGCATAAAAATACTTGCTTTTTCTAGTTGCTTCTACTATGTCTAAAATATAATCAATTATTTTGTCTGATAGGTAAACTTTTTCCTTTATTTCTTCTTGTATTTTTAAAGTTTCTTCTTTTGTTAAAATTGGCTCTAAATTGTAAAGCTGTTCCCTTTTACTTCCACCTTTTAATATTTCTTTTTCTGCTTCTCTTGGTGGATAACCAACACTTATTCTCATTAGAAATCTATCAAGCTGTGCCTCTGGTAAAGGAAAAGTTCCATATTGTTCTAAAGGGTTTTGGGTTGCTATTACGAAAAATGGTTTAGGAAGTTTATAGGTTTTCCCTTCTGCTGTTATTTGTTTTTCTCCCATTGCTTCAAGTAGTGCAGATTGAGTTTTAGGTGTTGCTCTGTTTAACTCATCAACTAGAACAATATTATTAAAAATTGCTCCTTTATGAAACTCAAACTCTCCTTTTTCTTTGTTGTATATGGAAACTCCAATAATATCTGAAGGTAGTAAATCACTTGTGCATTGAATTCTTCCAAAGGAAAGTCCTAGAACTTTTGCTATTCCTATTGCTAGTGTAGTTTTTCCAAGTCCCGGTAAGTCTTCAATTAAAATGTGTCCCCTTGTAAAAAATGTTATAAGAGAAAGTCTTAAAGGTAGTTCTTTACCGTGTAAAAAAGGTTTTAGTGTTGTAATTATTTCATTTATTTTTTTTGAGTAATTCATTTTATTTCCCTAAAGCTCTATATTATCTATTAGTCTAGTATCTCCAACAAAAACTGCAAGTAAAACTCTATCGCCTTTTTCTACTTTTTGTTTTTCTTCTAGAGTTTTAGGGTCAACTATTTCTATGTATTGGATTTCTTTAACTAAAGGATAAGATAAGATTAGTTTTCTCATTTCTTCTTTTATTTTTTGAGGGTTTGTTTCTCCTTTTTCAAAAAGCTCTTTTGCTAAAAATAATGCCTTACTTAAAGACAAAGCTGATTTTCTTTCTTCTTCTGATAAATATTTATTTCTTGAAGACATAGCTAGTCCATCTTCTTCTCTAATAATTGGGCAACCTACTACATTAACATTCATATTTAAGTCTTCAACCATTTTTTTGATAATTATTAACTGCTGGTAATCTTTTTCTCCAAAGTATGCATTATCAGGCTGAACTATGTTAAAGAGTTTATTAACTACTGTTAAAACTCCTTTAAAGTGTCCTGGTCTATATTTTCCGCAAAGTTTGTCTGTTAAAGTTTCCATAATTACATAAGTTGAATATCCTTCTGGATAAATTTCATAGACTTTAGGTGCAAAAACATAATCTACTCCTGCTTCCTCACAAAGTTTTAAATCCCTTTCTAAATCTCGAGGATATTTATCAAAATCTTCATTTTCTCCAAACTGTGTTGGATTAACAAATATACTAACTACTGTAATATCATTTTTTTTCTTACTACATTCTACTAAAGATAAATGTCCTTTGTGTAAATAGCCCATTGTTGGAACAAAGCCAATTTTTTTATTTTGTTGTTTTAAGGTTTTTATAGTTTGTTTCATTTCATTAATATTTTGGATTAGCTTCGTCATCTTCCTCCTCTATAATCTGATATTTTCTTAAGAATTTTTTATCAACATTAATTATTCCTTTTTTTATTAAATCCTCAATTACATTTTTATCGCAATGAGTATCTTCAGGCCATTCTCTATTGTATCCATCTATATTTGATTTTGAAGTTGCATCAACTCCCCAGATTTCTTCAATCCATACATCGTATAAGGCGTCTACATTGTTTGTAATTCTCCAAATTAGCATATATGGATTATTTAAATCATTCATATAATCATCAACAAAAATTACTATTTTTAAAAATTGTTTTAATTGTTTTAGTTTGTTAAAAATCTGTTTTACAGGTTTTGTTTTGCGAACTTTTATTATAGTTATAGGGTTTGCTGTATCTGTAAAGTATTGTTTTAGCTGTAAAATATTGTTATCTAGTTTTTTAGCTTTTTCTAACAACTGTTTATCTGATAAAACTTTTATTGTTTTTTCTACAGTACTTCCTGTTGCATCGATTCCAAGTTTTCCTCCAACTAACGGCTCATAACTTGCATGGTCTAGCTGGTCTACAATTCCTTCTGTTATTAGAAATGATTTTTCTGTTAGTCTATTTAGTATGTATTTTGTAAGATTTTCATAATCTGTTAAATCTGGTGCGTTTTCATCCACGAATATAGCATGTTTTAAAAAGCTCATTTGCCCAACACCCCAGAGGGCATGCATAATTTGTTTTGAGTGTCCTTTGTATCTTGGTAGTATTTTTGCTATAAGTAAATTATGAAAACATCCATTTTCAGGCATGTGGTAGTCAATTAAGTCTGGTGTAGTTGTTTTTAGTAGTGGTAAAAATATTCTTTCAGTTGCCCATCCCATATATTTGTCTTCTAAAGGTGGTTTTCCTACAACTGTAGCTGTAAAGTATGGATTTTTCTTCATAGTTATTGCAGAAACTGTTAAAACTGGAAATTCCTCTGGTGGTGTGTAGTATCCTGTATGGTCTCCAAAAGGTCCTTCTATTGCAAATTCATTTGGGTCAACATATCCTTCTATAACTATATCTACATCATAGGGAATATATATATCATTTGTTATAGATTTAACTAAAGTTGGATTTTGTTTTCTGATAAAGCCATATAAAAGAAGTTCAAAAATTCCATTTGGAAGTGGTGCCTGTCCACACCAGTAGTATAGGGGATCTCCTCCTATTGCAATAGAAACAGGCATTTTTTTGTTTGCTTTTTTATACTCATGGAAAAAGTGTGCTCCATCTTTGTGTATTTGCCAATGCATTATAAATTTATTTTTTGATAATTTTTGTATCCTATAAAGCCCTAAATTGTATTTTTTACCATCTAGACTTTTTGTGTAAACCTGTCCTGTTGTTATAAATTTTCCTGCATCTTTAGGCCATGTTTTTAAAATTGGTAAGTTATCTAAATTAACTTGTTTTCCTTGATATATAACTTGTTGGCAAATTCCCCTTTTTTTCGTTCTTTTAGGAAAAATTTTACGAAGTTTTGAAAATGTAAGTAATGTATTTATTTTTTCTTTTAAACTGTTTGGTGTTTTAGGTTCTAAAAGTTCTTGTATTTCTTTTGCTATTTTCTGAGGATGTTTTCCAAGAATAAAATTTGTAATTTCAAAATTTGCAAAAATATTCATTACTACTGGAATATTAAATTTTCTATTTTCTTTCTTATCTATTGGATTTTTAAAAAGTAAAACTTTGCTATCTTCTTTTTTTACTTCTATGTATGCCACATGGGGAATTTCTAAATTTACATCTAAAGGTTCTTCTATTACTCTTAACTTTCCAAATTTTTTTATGTCTTCTAAAAATCTTTCCATTTATATACCTATTATTTTTATAATTACTCTTTTTGGTCTTTGACCATCGTATTCTGCATAAAATATTTCCTGCCAAGGACCAAGGTCTAATTTACCGTTTGTAATAGGTAAAACTACTTGAAGATGAGTAAGAAGATTTTTTAAATGTGCGTCTGCATTATCCTCACCTGTCAAGTGATGTTTATAATCTGGCTTAAATGGGGCTAAATTTTCTAGCCACTGCCATATATCTTCATGAAGTCCTTCTTCATCATCTTGAATAAACACAGAAGCAGTTAAATGCATTGCAGAAACAAGACAAAGACCTTCTTTTATTCCTGATTTATTAACTGCTTCTTGAACTTTATCTGTAATTCTAATAAGTTCCCTTCTATTTTTTGTGTTAAAGGTTAGATATTCTGTGTATGCTTTCATCATTCCTTCCATTAGTAAACCTCTCCTTAATACTATTTAAATTTTTAATTTTCCTTTTCTTTCTTTAATTTCTTTCTCTTCTTCTAAAGATATGTTTAATCTTACAATTGCCATATTACCACCTTTTAATCTTGAAATTATAAACTAGATAAAATGTTTTTCAATAAAAGTTGTTTCACTTCATCAGAATTTACATTTTTATAATCACTAATGTTAACAACTTCTGTAGAAATTCCACATGGGTTTATATATGAAAAATACTTTTTATCTACATTTACATTTAAAGAAAGTCCATGCATTGTTATAAATTTAGATACTCGCAGTCCTATAAAACCAATCTTCCCTTCTTTAGTAAAAACACCTGTTAACTTCTCTTTTCTAAAAGCATCTACATTAAAATATTTACAAGTTTTTATAATTGCCTCTTCTAGTCTATGAACAAAATTCTTTACAGAAAGTTTTTTTATTCTTAAATCCATAATTGGATAAACAACTATTTGTCCTAGTCCATGAAAGGTTATACTCCCGCCTCTTTCTATTTTTATTAATGGAATATTTTCTGGAATGTTATAAATATGTTCTTGTTTTGTTCTTTTTCCTGCTGTATAAACATGGAAATGTTCTCCTATTAAGATGTAGTCTTGAGAAGTTTCGTCATTTTGTTTTTTTTGAAACAAATCTTCTTGAAGTTTTAAAATTTCTAAATAATCTTTTTTTCCAAAATCAATTATTTGGTAATTATCTTGTTTCAAAAACTTTTCCATTTTCTACAAAGTATATTTGGTCTGCAGTGTCTTCTAACTCTTTATCGTGGGTAATTACAATTAGTTGGTTTAAAAAGTTTTGGTTTTTTAAGTTCAATAAAATACTTACAAGTTCTTCTCGTCTTTGCTGATCTAAGTGAATAGTTGGCTCATCTAATATTAAAAAGTCTGTTTTTGAAGATAAGAAATTACTTAAAGCAAGTCTTAAAGCAAGTCCTAGTGCTACTTTTTGTCCTCCGCTGATTGCATCTATTGAGATATATCTATCTTCTCTTTCTGTAGTATTTGCAAGGATAGAAATATCAAAATTTTCACTAAATTTAATTTGATTAAATCCAAATCCAAACCTTGAAAATATAAAATTAACCATTTTAGGAAGCTCATAAAGTGCGTTTTCTCTAATTATTCTTTGTATTCCTTTTGCTCCTAAAACTATTTCTAGTTTTTTATATTTCTCTATTTTTTTGTTTATATCCTCAATTACTTTCAGTTTTTCAATAACTTGGCTTAGCTCATCATTTAATATTTTTAGCTTCCCTTCCAACTGTCCTATTTGAGATTGTAAAAATGAAATTTCATTCTGTAGGTTTATTAATTTTTCTTCTGAGATTTCCATATCTGGTAATGAAGCTTCTAAGTTTGAAATTTCAAATCTTATTTTTTCTATACTTTCTTGTATATTTTGTCTTTTCTGTTTTAATTTTTCTTCCTTTGTTATTTCCTGGGAAATTTTAAAAAATTTTTCATTGTAAGGTTTTAGCTTTGCTAATTCTTCTTTTATAGTTTTTTCTTCATATGGAATGTTTTCAACAGACTGATTTAATTTTTCTATTTCTTTTTCTAATTCTTTCCGAGATACATTTTTCAGTAAGTTTTCAGCCTCTTTAAATTTTAGATACTTTTCTTTATTCTTCTCTAGAAATTTTTGGATTTCTTCTTTTTGTTTTAATACATCTTGTAATTTTTCTTTTTCCTTTTGCAATGCAAATATTTTAGCCTTTATTTCTTTTATTTTCGCATCTGCTTCTTTATGCTTTTCAAACCAGTTTTCAAATTCTTCTAACAGTTTTAGAATTTCTTCTTCTGTTTTGATTTTTTTCTCTAAATCTCTATACTTTTGTCTTAATTCTTCTCTTAGCTTATTTTTTTCGTCTATTTGAGTTTTTATCTCATTTATTAACTCTTGCTTGTTATGTTCCTCTATTGGTCTATAGCAAGTAGGACACTCTCCTTTTAATGAAGAAATATTTTTGAGCTGTTTTTCTAAGATTTCTATTTCTGTTTTTATTTTTGTTCCTTTTTCTTTAACTTCTTGGAGCTTTTTTTCATATTTTTCTATTAAAAATTTTCCATCTCTAATCATAGTTGGAGCTAAAACTGGATTTAATTCTAGGGTTTTGTATATTGGTTTTATTGATGTTAGTTTTTTTGCTAGTCCTAAGGCATTATTTTTTGTTTCTAGCAGTTCTTGTCTTAAAGTTGTTAGTTGTTCTTCAAATGTATTTAGTTGCCCTTCTATTTTTGAAAGTTTAGAAATTTCGTTTAATAAGTTTTTATAAGATTTTTCCCTTTCTTCATAGTTGTTAGCTAATTCTTTTAAACTATTGTAAATTTCTTCGTGTTTTTTTACTTTTTTTAAATTTTCTTCCAGATTTTCTATTTTTTGTTTTAAAGCTTTGTTTTCCAGTAATTTTTTCAATATTTCTTGTTTTTCTTCGTATTCTTTTGCTTTTTTTTCTAAATGTGTAAGTTGTTGTTTTAAATTTTCTATATTTTCTATTTCCTGATTTAATGTGTTTAATTCATTTTCTAAAAATTGTAGTTTTTGTTTTAAATTCTCTATTTGTAGGTTTATTTTTAGTGCCTTTTGCAATTCTTCTTTTTCTTTATTAAGTATGTTTAGTTTTTCTTTTAAAACTTTCTTTTCTTCTTCTAACTGTTTTATATGAGATTTTATCTCTTTTTCGTTTTCTGTTGAAATTTGGATACCTTTAAGCCTATTTTCTAAATCTCTTCTTTTTGAGGCATAGTGTTCGCTAAGTAATTGGTAAAGGCTCATATCCAAAATATCTTCAAAAACTTTAGCTCTTTCTCTTGGTTTTAGATTTAAAAGTCCTTCTATATCTCCTTGTTTTACTAATATAGAAGAAAAAAATGTTTTAGGAGTTATTCCTATTAATTTAGGAAGTTCTTTATTTATGTTTTTTTGATAATAAAGGGAAAAAACTCCATTTTCATTTCTGTAAACTGCTGATGTGGTTGATACAGATTTACCTGTTAACTTTATCTCTCTGTAAATTTTATATTCTTTACCGTTTTTTTCAAAAATAAGCTCAACTACTGCATTTTTAGCTGTCCAGTGAACTAAATCTGATAAATTTCCTTTACTACTTTTTCCAAAAAGGGCAAAAGATATACCCTCTATGATAGAGGTTTTCCCAGAACCGTTATCTCCAATAAATGCAGTTATTCCCGTTTTTGCAAATTCTATCTTTGTATCTTTATGTGCAAGGAAGTTTTTTAATCTTAAACTTTTTAGTATCAACTTTACTTACTTACCTCTTTGCCAAGCTGTTTTTCTACAGATTTTATTTTACCCTCAAGTCTATTTTCCTTACCTTTTCTAATATCAAACTTTGCCACGCAATAAACCCTATTGCTGTAAGGCTCTAATTGTTTATATGCTTTGTTTAAAATT
>QNYP01000114.1 GCA_003978675.1 Hydrogenothermus sp. | reverse complement strand
ATAAAAATATATTCCTTTATATCTGAAGAGGTATAAGATTGAGAAAATTTTTAATCTCTTTGTTAATTCCTACCTTTGTTTTTGCTGGAGAGTTTAGATTTGGAAAAGGAACAACAAATATAAAATCTAAAATTTTTGGTTATTCTTCAAATATAAAGGAAGATATTACAACATTTTCACTAGTAGAAATTCATAAAAATATATTCAAAACTAGATTTTTTTATGGATACGATATTACATTTATAAGTTCAAAAAGAGAGGGAAAATATTTAGATTTATATAATAATTCTGTAGAAACTTCTCCTTTACCTTCTACTTACAAACCTTATATGGAATATGAACTTCAAGGGTTAGATGCACAGCTAGATTTAGGATATGATCTACTAAACAAGAATAAAAGAAAAACATATTTAGGAATGGCAATATCTTTAGGTATTTCAGTTCCTTATATTAAAAACTACAATTCGAATAGCAACTCAAATGATACAAAAACATATTTACCTGATAGTAAAACTAAAATTACAACGTATAGAATAGGATTTTCAACTAAGTTTGCATATAACATTTTTAAAAGACTTTCCTTTTTTTCCTTTCTTACCTATGCATATCAAACTGGAAAAATAGAAAATAAAGCCTTAGGAGTTAATTCAGATGCTGATGGTCATTATATAACAGCTGGTTTAGGTGTTAAGTTTTATCTATTTGAATATGAAAAAAAGTTATGGAAAATAACAATATCTCCTCGCTTGTATATAACTGCTGGATACAAGTATGATCTTTGGATACTTAATGGTGTAGAAGTTAAAAATATTTCATTATTAGTTAATAAAGATGATTTAAAAATAACAAATCAAGTTGGATTTATAGGTATAGGATATTCTTTTTAAAAAAATCTGTTAAAATTTTATAGATTAGTTTTTTATTTTTAGGAGGAGCTTTTGGCTGTTAGAATTATTTATGTCAGACATGCAGAAAGTCTTTGGAATCCTATAGGTAGATACCAGGGAAGGCTTGATCCAGAATTAAGCGAAAGAGGACATAAACAGGCACCATTGTTAGCAGAGGCTTTGAAAAAATATAATCCTACAGCTTTATATTCAAGCCCATTAAAAAGAACCTATATGACTGCAGAATACATTTCAAAAGAGTTAGGACTACCAATAGTAAAAAATGAAGATATTATAGAAATAGACCATGGTGATTGGTCTGGAATGCTAGTGGATGAAGTAAAAGAAAAATATCCAGATATGTTTAATGATTGGCTTTATAAACCTCATACTGTTAAATTTCCAAATGGTGAGGACTTAGAAGCAGTTGCAAAGAGAGTTAAAAAGTTTCAAGAAGAGATGTTGGAAAAACATGATGGAGAAACAATAGTTGCAGTTTCGCATACTGTTCCTATTAGAGCTTCTTTAACAGTAGGACTTGGATTGGATTTAAATAAATTTTGGTCTTTTGGTTGTGATAATGCATCTTATTCTATATTGGATTATGATAAAGTTAGACCTATTTTATATAAACTAAATAACACATATTTCTTAAAAGATTTGTTTATTCCAGCTATGGATGCATTATGATGGATAAAACCTTAATTATAGAAATAGCTCTTTTGTTATTGGGTATAGGTGTTATAACTATTCCAACATTTTGGAGAATAAAAAAACTTAAAGAGAAAGAAGGTTGAATATAGATATACCAAAAGGTATAAGGGTATTTTCTCCAGAAGAGAGTAATCTTATTTCTAATATAGAAAACACCATAACAAGAACTTTTGAAAGCTGGGGATATCAAGAAATTAAACTGCCATATTTTGAGTACTTTGATGTCCATAAGAAAGGTGTAGGCAAAAATATAGCAAATAAAACCTTTAGGATTATTGATAGATACAAAGGAGAAATACTTTCACTTAGGGCAGATTTTACAGCTCAAATAGCTAGATATTTTTCATCATTAAAACACAAACAAATTCCATACAGAGTATATTACAAAGGAACCATATTTAGATATGAAACTCCAAAAGGTGAAAAATTCTGGGAAAAAAGACAATCTGGAATAGAACTAATTGGATTAAATTCTCTACAGGCAGATATTGAGGTTTTATCTATAGCAATTGAGGCTTTAAAGAATTTAGGTATAAAAAATTTCCAAATAGATTTGAGCTGTGTCTCAATTTTATATGCTTTAAAAGAAATTTTAAATTTAAGTGGTAAAGAATTTAGTTCTTTTGTAAATTTTGTAAAGAACAAGGAGATATTTAATTTAGAAAAATTTGTGTTAGAAAAAAATATAAAAAAAGACTTAGGAGAATTTATATCAAATATCCCTCTATATCAGGGGAAGATTGAGCTAATAAAAGAATTAAAAGAGAAAGTTAAAAATTATAAAAAGTTGTTGGAAGCTTTAAGCTATCTAGAAGAAATATACTCTAAGATCGAAAATTTTGGTTTTTCAAATTATATAACCTTTGATTTAGGAGAAGTTAGACAGTTTGAATATTACACAGGAATTATATTTGAAATTTTTATTCCTAACCATAAAAAACCTATTGGGCAAGGTGGAAGATACGACAAACTTATAGGTAAATTTAATGGAGATTTTCCAGCTGTTGGATTTGCTTTTGATACTATTGCTATTTTTGAATATTTAAAAAATGTGGGCATATTAACAAAAAATGAAAACTACTTTGCAGTAAATAAAGGAATTGATGAAAATATATTTTTTGAAATTATTAATAAATTGAGAAAACAAGGTAAGAAAGTAGCTTTAGAGTTAATAGATAGAAGTTTAGATAATAGTTTAGACTATGCATTTTCTAATAACTTTGATAAAGTTTTAGTTTTTAGAGTTGACAATGGTAAAAGTAGCGTATATATTTACACAGGAAAAGATAATTTTGTAGCTAAAGATATAAAAGATTTAATTTAATTTTTGTATAAAGGAGTTTTAACAATGTCACAAGAAGTTCAAAACAACACAGTAGTTACTTTTAACTACACATTAAGGGACAAGGAAACTGGGGAGATAATAGATTCTAGCCAGTTTCACGGAGAACCTCTTACAATATTGGCTGGTAAAGGAGAAATTATCCCGGGACTTGAGAAACAAATGATGGGAATGAAAACTGGAGAAAGTAAAACTATAGAAGTTCCAGCATCAGAGGCTTATGGGGAAAAAGATGAGTCCCTAATCCAAAAAGCCCCTAGAGAATATTTCCAGGGTGTAGAACTACAAAAAGGAATGCCCTTACAGGCTCAAACACCTGAAGGACAAATAATAAACATGGTAGTTGTTGATTTTGATGAAAATGAAGTTACTGTAGATATGAACCATCCGTTAGCTGGTAAAGACCTTGTTTTTGATATTGAAATAGTTAACGTCAGAGAAGCAACTCCTGAAGAAATTCTTCATGGACATGCTCACAGATAAAAATAAATCTTCTATAAAAAGAGGGGTTTTCCCCTCTTGTCCACTAATAATTTGAGGTAGGCATATGGCAAACTCTGTGTTTATCACAGGGGTAGGCTCTGGTCTTGGATTAGCATTAGCAAAAGGGTTTATATCACAGGGATTTAATGTTTATGCTTTAAGCAGGCATTTACCTAAAGAATTAGAAAATAAAATAAACTTTGTAGAATGTGATTTACAGGCTTTAGAAACAGTTTATATTTCAGTAGAAAAATTACTCAAAGATGTGAAAACTTTAAAATATGTAGTTTTAAATGCAGGTATTTTAGGAGATATAAAGGAAATCCATAATACGAAAATGTATGAAATCCAAAAAGTAATGGATATTAATGTCTGGGCAAATAAAATTATTCTTGATGCTCTAATGGATTTAAACATAAAAATAGACCAGATTATTGGTATTTCATCAGGTGCAGCTGTTAATGGCAACAAGGGTTGGGGAGCTTATTCAATATCTAAAGCTTCTTTAAATATGCTTTTAAAACTGTATTCTAGAGAAATAGATGCCCACATAATATCGTTAGCTCCAGGACTTATAAAAACTCCTATGCTAAACTATATTCTGGAAAATATAGATGATAATAAGTTTCCATCTGTTAAGAGATTAAGAGAGGCTCCTAAGATGACTCCTGAAGAGGCAAGTGAAAAGTTAATTGCTGTTTTTCCTAAATTAAAACAGTTTGAAAGTGGGAGTTTTATAGATATAAGGAAAATAAATATTTAGGAGGGCTGTATGGACCCATCTGTAGGATTTCCCTTAGTTATAATTGGTATGGTAACTTTAGCAATAATTATTTTTATTGTTATGCTTATACTGGATAAAGGGGCTGATGAATAAAAAGCTACAAAAGTTTTATGCTATAACAGACAGGAAACAGTATAAAAAACCCCTTTTGTATCAAATCGAAGAAATATTAAAAAGTAAAACCCAAATGATTCAAATTAGAGAAAAGGATTTAAGTTCTAGAGAGCTTCTTTCTCTATGTAAACAAATAAAATATATTATGAAAAAATATAAAAATAGCTGTTTAATAATAAATGAAAGAGTAGATGTGGCAATTTTATGTGGTGCAGATGGGGTTCATTTACCAGAAAATTCTTTTGACGTTAGAGATGTAAAAAATAAATTCCCTTATTTAATTGTTGGAAAATCTTGCCATAATTTAGAATGTGCAAAGAAAGCAGAAAAAGAAGGAGCAGATTATATAGTTTTTTCTCCTATTTTTTATGTTCCAAATAAAGGGAAACCTAAAGGTTTAGAAAAATTAAGAGAAGTTGTAAATGAAGTTGAAGTTCCTGTTTACGCCCTTGGAGGTATAAACAAAAATAACATTGAAGAAGTTTTTAAGACTGGAGTTTTCGGAGTCGCTGGTATAAGATTATTCTTGCAATAATTATAATATTCTTATATTATTAGTTAATGACTACTAACTATAGAGGTAAAGATATGGAAGCAACAGTTAATAACTCACCATCGTGGTGGCAAACTCATAAATTTACAATTTTAAGAAATATTGTTTACATAAGTATCATTATTGCTTTAATTGTCATACCTACTTTTAAGATTATCAAAATAGACTTAGCTCATAATGAAGCTTGGATATTTGGAGAGTCTAAACCTGTTATAGATGGTATTATTCCTGTTATTGCTGCTCTTGGTTTCTTTGCTATTTTAGTTATTATATTAAACATGATACAGGGAAGAGTTTTTTGTGGATGGATATGTCCTGGAGGGTGGTTTGCAGAAGTTCAAGAAAAACTCAGAAGAAAACTAGGAAAAGATAGTAAATTTGTATACATAGTAATAACTTTTATAATGACAATTATATTTACTGGAATGTTTTTTAATTGGGTAACAGATTTAAGAGTATTCTTCTATTACACAAACCCTGCTTTTATACCTATGTGGGTAGCATTAATTGCTGTATTTCCTATATTTTTCTGGGAACTTTACATAGGAAAAAGATGGTGTAGAACTTTCTGTCCTACAGGGATTTATCAAAAGCTAACTCCACACTTTTACTATTACAAACCTGCATTAAAACCTCCATATACAACTAAAGATTGTGGAACATGTAGAGAATGTTTAAAAGTTTGCCCAATGGCACTTGACCCACGAAAGATAGCGTTAATGGAAGATACTATAAATAGACCGGGACTTTCTTCATGTATTGTTTGTGGTGAGTGTGTTGATGCTTGTACAGAAGTTTGGGCTAAGAAAGGGAAAGAGCCTATACTTGGATTTTTACATGAAGTTCCAGTAAGGGAAGTTTAATACGAACTAGGGAGCCTTTTTGGCTCCTATAATATTAACTCCATAATTATTGCGTCCTCCTTATTTTTATAATACTTTTTTCTTCTAAAAACTTCTTTAAATCCAAATTTTTTGTAAAAACAAATTGCAATTTTATTATTCTCATTAACTTCTAAAAAAACCTTTTTCACGTTTTTTCTTTTTAAAATGTTTAAGATTTCCTTTAGTAAAAAACTTCCTATTCCACTATTTTGTAACTGTTTTTTTACAGCAATCATATGTATTTCCGCTTCATCAAAAATAAAATCTACACATATGTAAGCTAAAACTTTATTTTCTTCTAAGACTACTTTGGATATTTTACAACTAGAGTTTATCAACTTTTTACTCCAAGGATTTTCAAAGTTTTCCTTTAGTATTTCAAATATTTGATTTGTGTAAATACTAGAAAAATCTTTTATTTGAAACTGAATGTTTTTTCTAAGATTTTTTCTTTTTCTTTCTGCCATGATAGTTTTCTATATACAGATACTTTAGCAAAATCAAATTCGTCAAAAAAGTCAAATTCTAATATCTTTGGTTTTCCATAAATAAGTGAAAATTTAGGAGTAATTAGTGTGTTGTCTTCTTCTACTTTTTGATTGTTTTTAAATACTTCTACTAATATATAAACCTTTGGTTTCCCGTTATCTGCCGTTGGGAAATTATGAGGAACTTGGTTATTTAGTATTGAAAGTATCAATGTATTATCTATCTTTTTTGCAGTTATTTTTAAGTTTTTTATTTTTCCTGTTTTAAATTGATGATTATAAACTTCTTTGGCTAAGTGAAAGTACTGAAAAGGAAATTTTTGGATTAAATCTTTTTTTTCTATAGGTTTCATATGGCATTCTTGACAGGTTTTTTTAACCTTTGTTAGTTTCCACTGTTTATATGTTTCTTTATGGCAAGACGAGCAAATAAAAGATTTTCTAAAATCTACATCTTTTGTCGAAGGATGTGGTGGAGAGAATACCTTATAAGGTCCATGCATAGAGTTAGTTCCAGAGGAGAAATGACAAGATACACAACTTACTCCATCTTCTTTATAGAAATTTCTAAATTGTGGAGTTTCTCCTTTTGATAGCTCTAAAGGAATATGACAGTTTAAACATTTTGTTTTAGAATAATTATTTGTTGCCTTTTTATAGTCTTCACTTATATATGCTAGAGAATGCCTAGAATTTTTCCATTGGTGGTATATATCCTGATGGCAGTCTGCACATCTTAAAGCTTTTGGATGTTTTAAAAGATCTTCTTCTTCAAAAATTTTCCATATTCTATTACTGCTATCACATCCGTAGATAAAAATAGCTGTTAAAAAGCTAATTATTATTTTTAGTTTCATTTTGGATTTCTTTTAATGAATCTATAAAATGTCCTAGTTTTTCTCTTTTAGTAAATAAATATCTTTCATTATAGGGATTTGGAGTTATTTCTATAGGAACTCTATCAACAATTTCTAAATCAAAACCTTCTAAGGCTACAATTTTTCTAGGGTTGTTTGTTATTAATTTCATTTTTCTAACACCTAAATCTAGAAGTATTTGCGCTCCTGTTCCAAAATCTCTTAAATCAGAATTAAATCCTAATTTATGGTTTGCTTCAACTGTGTCATATCCTTGTTCTTGTAATGCATACGCCTTTATTTTATTTACTATTCCTATTCCTCTTCCTTCGTGTCCTCTCATGTAAACTAGAACACCTTTTCCTTCTTTTGCTATTATTTCTAATGCTTTGTATAACTGAGATTGACAATCACATCTCAAAGAACCAAAAACATCTCCAGTTAAGCACTCGGAATGAACTCTAACTAAAACTGGTTCATCTGGATTTATATCTCCCATAACAAGGGCAACATGCTCGCTACCATCCAGTTTATTTCTGTAAGCGTATATTTTAAAAGTTCCAAATCTAGTAGGTAGATGTGCTTCTGCTTCTCTAACAACTAATTTTTCTTTTTTTATTCTGTAGTGAACTAGGTCTGCTATTGTTATTATTTTTAGATTATGTTTTTTTGCAAATTCCATCAACTCTGGAAGCCTTGCCATAGTTCCATCTTCTTTCATTATTTCACATATAACTCCTGCAGGATAAAGCCCAGCAAGTTTCGCTAAATCTACAGATGCTTCTGTATGTCCTGTTCTCTCTAAAACTCCTCCAGGTCTTGCTCTAAGTGGGAAAACATGCCCCGGTCTTACAAAATCTTGAGGTTTTGCCTGGGGACTTACTGCAAGTTTTATAGTAATAGCTCTATCATGTGCAGATATCCCTGTTGTTGTTCCAAATTTTGGATGTGCATCTATGGAAATACAAAAGGCAGTTCCTTTTGGGTCTGTGTTCCGTTCAGTCATTAAAGGTATATCTAATTCTTCACATCTTTCAGGTAATAAAGATAAACAAATTAACCCTCTTCCTTCTTTTGCCATAAAATTTATAGCTTCTGGATTAACTTTTTCAGCTGCCATAACAAGGTCACCTTCATTTTCCCTATCTGGGTCGTCAACAACAATAACCATTTTTCCCTTTTTTATATCTTCTATGGCTTCTTCTATAGTATTAAACTTTATTTCCATCTTACCTCCAGATAGAAAAGAAATGGGTTAATACTTTAATTTAATCCTTAATAAGTGAAAAAACAAGGAAGGGAAAAGAAAAAGGAGGGACTTTTACATAAGACCGCGTCTTTTTAGAGCGTCTTCGTATATTCTGTTATAGAGGATTTTCCATTCAGGAGTTCCTTCAACAATTTTTTTAGAGTAAGATTTTATTCTTCTTCTTACTTCTCTGTCTATTTCTCTTTCTTCTTCTACTAATTGTCTTAATTTATTAAAAATTCTTCTCCTTATTTTATTAGGATGTTCAAATATTTCTATAGTATCGTCTGTTTCAATGTATTTT
>QNYP01000113.1 GCA_003978675.1 Hydrogenothermus sp. | reverse complement strand
AGAATTTGAAGAAGATACAGGTTTTTTTCTAAATCAATTGGGGGAGTACAAATGAAAAACCTAAAATCATTCCTATTACCATTTTTATTGATGCTCGTTTTCGGATTCATTTTAATATATTCATATAATGTTCTACTAGATTTAGAAAAAAACCTAAATAAACCAAACTTAAAAGAATATGTACAAATCTTAAAGACAAATCTACTAATAGCAGGTGGACTAACTACTTTAACAATACTTATGATAATCCTTAAATTTGCTAAGTTTATTAGAGAAATATTTAAAGAATTTGAAGAAGATACAGGTTTCTTGAAAAGTGAATTCTTAAAGGAGAAAAAAGTAAACTTGAAAAATCTTCAATGTATTATCGCAATTGATATAGATAATCTTTTAAAGATAGATAATACGTATGGAGAAACTGTTGTAAAAAATATATTTACAGATTTATTTAAAATACTAGACTCATACTTTAACGGTAAAGCTAAACTTGTTAGATATTCTTGGGATGAAATTTTAATCTTAGTCCCAAAAGGTTGCGAAAATAAAACCTTTACAATGGTTAAACAACTCAAAGAAAAAATCGAAAATCATAAATTTAATTATAAATCTTTAGAATTAAATTTAAAAATCCACATAGGATTAAATAAAGAACTAAATAAAATGAAAAATCTTGATGAAGCTATAAAATATACATTCATCGCTTTAAATCAAGCAAAAAAATCTAAGAAAGGTATTGCGGAATTTGGAATAAATAATAAAGCAAATGTTCTACCTAAATTAATTGAATTAAAAGAAGCCATAGAAAAAAACAAAATAACATTAATGTTTCAACCTATTGTTGATGTATCTAAAAAGTCTATTTTTAAATATGAAGTTTTAACAAGAATAATAGGAAGTAATGGTAGAGAATTAAATCCTGCTGAATTTTTAAATGTCATTAGAGGAACTACACTTTCTACAGATTTTAATACAAAAGTTTTAGAAAGGGCTGTAGAATTCTTGAAAAAATATCCAGATATTAAGTTATCTGTTAACTTCTCACCAGTTGATATAATAGGAGGAGCTGTCGCAAGAAAAATAAGAGAAATAAATGACAGAAAAATTTTAAGTAGATTAACTCTTGAAATTCTTGAAACAGAAGATATTTACGACTACGAAAAATTTAGAGAAAACATAGCCCTTATAAAACTAGCAGGATGTAAAATTGCCATAGATGATTTTGGAAGTGGATATTCTAATTTTATGCACTTAATAGAACTAAACGTTGACTATCTTAAAATAGATGGTGCTATAGTTAAAAACGTAAAACAGGACAACAAAGCTTTAATTCTTATTAGTGCGATAAAGAACTTCGCAGATAGAGCTGGTATAGAGGTAATATGTGAATTTGTTAGCAATGAGGAAGTTTATAGAATTCTAAAAGACTTAGGTATAAAATATATGCAAGGATATATATTTGGTAAGCCTGTCAATATTCCTCAAGCAGAAATTATAGCTACAAATGGAGAAAAGTTTTCTGTAAAACCAAAAAGAGAACCAAAAGATGATTGGGAGGCTTTAGTCTGGAATGGAGATGAAACATAAAGAAAATCCAGTAGTAGAAGTTAAAACAGATTTAGGAAATTTTTATATAGAATTGTTTCCAGATAAAGCACCTATAACTGTTGAAAATTTCTTAAAGTATGTAGAAGATGGTTTTTATAATGGCCTTATATTCCACAGAATAATTCCGAATTTTGTTGTTCAAGGTGGCGGATTTGATGAGGATTTAAACTATAAAGTTCCCACTTATCCACCAATAAAAAATGAAGCCAAAAATGGACTTAGAAATAGCTATGGCACAGTTGCAATGGCAAGGACTATGGACATAGATAGTGCAACTTCTCAATTTTTTATAAACCTTGCAGAAAACTACCAGTTAGACCATCAAGGAGAGACCCCTGACACTTATGGGTATGCAGTTTTTGGAAAAGTAATAGAAGGTATGAAAGTTGTAGAATGGATAGCTAGAATTCCAACAACTACAATAAAAGGAATGAACGATGTCCCTATTCATCCAATAAAAATTCACTACATTAAGAGGGTCAAATGAAACTTCAAAATCTGATATTTAATAAACTTGGAAATAGCTTTTCTGTAATGATTTCTAACCCTGAAATTGAAATAATGGAAAAAGCTGAAGGATTAATAAATGTTGAAAATAATACTTATTATTATGAAATAGAAGGAATAGATACGATACACTCAAACAATAACATTTTAAAAATATTAGTAAAACTTTTCTCTAAAGAATTTGAGTATCCTGTTGAAATATCATTCTTAGATAACGGTGATATTTTAGTTAAAACAAAAGAAGAATTAAAAGGCAAATTTGAAAATGAAAACTTTATATTTTCCTTTGTAAATGAAGAGCCTATAAGTATATTTAAACTGTCTGCTTACAATGCAAAGTTTTTTGAGTTTGCAAAAGAAGAAAAATATGTAATAAAAATAAAAGAAGAAAACCTTATAAAAGGTCTTCTTGAACTTACTTTTGTATTATATGAATAATTTACCTAAGTTATAAACAATAAATGCAATTACCCACGCTATAGCAAAACTATATAGCAAGAAGAAACTGGCAAGTTTTTTTCCCAGTTCCTGAGCCATTACTGCAAATGTTGCAAGGCAGGAATTATAAATAAGTATAAGTATCATAAAAGAAAGAGCAGAAAGTGGAGAAAAACTGTTCTTTATAATTTCTCTTAAAGAACCAAATTCTTCATCAGAAATATCAAAAGCAGAAATTTTTGGAGAAACTGTTGATATAATAGAGTCTATAAAGGCGTTTTTCAAACCAATAATTTGGCTTACTAACTCTTTAGAAAAATCAAATTCTTTAATCTCATCTTTATTTTCTTCTTCTGCAGAAAACATAACACCCATTGAGCTTATAGCTGTTTCCCTTGCTAAAAATGCAGGTATTAAAGAAGTTGTAGCTCTCCAATCATCTATTCCTATAGGTTCAAATATTGGTAATAAGGTTTTTCCTATTTTTGCTACATAACTTTCTGAAATATTATTCGCAGATGGAGGCAAATTCATTAAAAACCAGACTGCTACAGAAACTGCAAAAATAATAGTTCCAGCCTTTTTTATAAAATCTTTTACGTGTATCCAGCTAATAATAAGTAAAGACTTTAGTGTTGGTAGTCTATATGGAGGTAATTCCATAGCAAAATGGATAACTTCTCCTTTAAACTTAACAAGTTTTAATAAAAATGCAGTAAAAATAGCAACTACTATACCCAGTATATAAAAACCAGCTATAACAAGAGCAGGATTATCAAAGAATAAAACTGTAAAAAAGGCAAACACAACAAGTCTTGCAGGACAAGACATAAAAGGAACCATCATTATTACTAAAAATTTATCCCTAGGATTTTCTATAGCCTTTGTAGACATTATTGCAGGAACATTACAACCAAATCCAAGGATTAGCGGAATTACCATATTCCCATGTAATCCAAGTTTTTCCATAATTCTGTCAAGCAAAACAGCAACCCTAGGTAGATAACCTGACATTTCTAAAAAAGTAATCATAAAAAATAAACTTCCAATTAAAGGAACAAATGTCAAAACAAAACCAACACCCCCAATAACAGCTTCACTCCAAAATCTTATAAAAATATTAGGTAATCCTACAGATTGAAAAATAGATATAAATAAAGGAGATAAAAACTCATTTAAAAATCCGTCAATCCAATCTACATAAGGAGCAGAAAAATCCACTGCTATTTTAAATACAGAATACATAATAAATATAAAAAGCACTATTCCTATAACAGGATGTAATGTGAATCTATCGACTAAATCTGTTAAATCCTCTTTTGTTAACGCTTTTCTCTTTACAACTTCATTTGTTATACCATGGGCATATCCAAATCTCTCATTATTGATTATCTCTTCTATAGTTTCTCCAAAATAGTTTTCAAGTTCTTTTCTCAAGTTTTTTAAAAATTCCTTATCGGAAAATTCTTTTTTTCCAATCAAAATATCTATAAGATAGTGTTTAGAAAACTTATCTTCTAATTTATCTTCTATGGCAGATAAAGCTTGCTCTACTTTAGGATGAAATTTAAGATACAAAGGTTTTTTATTTTCTTCAAATACTTGAATAATTTTTTCTAAAACAGTATTTATCCCTTCTCCTTTTTTAGCAATAGTTTCAACAACCTCTACATTTAAAAGATTTGCTAATTTTTCCTTATCTATAGTTATTCCTTTCTTTTCTGCTTCATCTATCATATTTATTGCAAGAACAGTTGGCTTTTCAAACTCAAGAAGTTGAATAGCTAAGAACATATTTTTCTCAAAATTTTGAGCATCTATTACATCTAAAATTACATCTACATCTTCATTCTCTAAAAAATTAACTGCAACTTCTTCAGCTTCAGATAAAGGCTCCAAAGTGTATATACCGGGAAGGTCAACAAAGTGAAGTAAATAATTTTTATATTTAATAAATGCTTCCTTTTTTTCTACAGTTACCCCTGCCCAGTTTCCTACTTTTAAATTAGTCCCTGCAATAGCATTAAGTAAAGTAGTTTTTCCTACATTAGGATTTCCTATAAATGCAATCTTTATTTCTTTCATTCTTTTACCTCTATTTCCCTTGCAAGTTTTTCATCAATAGCCAACTTTCTGCCTTCTAGAGATATAATTAAATTCCTACCTAGCTTTTTTTCTACTTTAACTCTCTCTCCCCTTTTTAATCCCATAGCCTCTATTCTTTTTATAAAAATATTATTTTTATTTAAAAGTTTATCTATTTTTACTACTTTGTTTTGTCTAACTTCTGTTAATCTCATTTTTTAACCTCTTTTGAGATTAAATCTCAATTTCATTTATAAAAATATTATAAGCCTAAAAAGTCCAAATTGTATATTTTTTATCATAGATTATTAAGTCAAATTTTGAGCTCTAATAACTACAAAAGAACCTTTCCCATATCCATCTTCGATTTTATCTACAGACTTTAATTCCCAGTAAGGTTTGAATATTGTTTGTTTAAAAGAGAAATTGCTAAAGTTTAATTCTTTTAATATAGCAATGAGTTCATCAGTGGAATAAAAATTTGCCACCTTATAAAAAGGAGATTTTTCTTTATTTTCTAGATAATACTTTCCTATAGGAGAATTTTTATCTATAAATCCAATAATAATAAAACCTTTATCCTTTAAAACCCTCTTTACTTCGGAAATTGTTTTTTTTAAATCATTTAAAAAACATATTGAAGTTATCATTAAGACAAAATCAAAACTTTTATTTTTAAATGGAATATTTTCACCAATAGCCTTTACAACTTTTAAATCTAGTTTTTTAGAAATTTTCAACATTTTTATAGATGGGTCTATACCGTATTCTATTCCTAAAGGTTTCGCAAATTTTCCACTGCCTATACCAACTTCTAAACCTGTTCCAGAAGGAATAAGACTGCCTACTGCATCTAGTTCAGACCAGTAGGCAAATTTATACTTTGCAAACCATTCTTCATATTTTGCTGTAAATTTTTCAAATGGAATTACCTTTTCTTTATCCATTTAGAAGTTCTGCAAGGATTTTATTCACTAATTTTGGATTTGCTTTTCCTTTTGTTGCTTTCATTACCTGTCCAACAAAAAATCCTATAAGTTTTTGGTTTCCTGCTTTATATTTTTCAACTTCTGCTGGATGATTTGCTAAAACTTCCTCAACAATTTTTCTAATTTCTCCTTCATCAGAAACCTGTTTTAATCCTTTTTCTTCAACAATCTGTACAGGAGATTTTTGAGTTTTAAATACTTCATCAAATACTTCTTTTGCTATTTTTGTAGAGATAGTTCCTTCATCTATAAGTTTTACAAGCTCTGCTATATGATTTGGTTTTACAGGACTTTCTGTAATATCTAAAGATTCTTCGTTTAATCTTCCAAGTAGTTCATTTATTATCCAGTTTGCAATAGCTTTTGGAGATTTATCATAGTTTTTAACCGCTTCTTCAAAGAATAATGCTCTATCTTTATCTGCTACTAACACATCTGCATCGTATTCTGTTAGTTTGTAGTCTTTTATGTATCTTTCTGCCTTTTCATCAGGTAGTTCTGGAAGGGTTTGTTTTATTTTTTCTATCTGCTCTCTTGTTAATCTTACAGGTATAAGGTCTGGGTCTGGAAAGTATCTATAATCATGAGCTTCTTCTTTCGTCCTCATTGTATAAGTTTTTCCTGAAGATGGGTCAAAGAGTCTAGTTTCCTGGACTATTTCTCCACCTTTCCTTAAAATTTTGGCTTGTCTTTCTATTTCATACTCTATAGCTTTTTGAACAAATCTAAATGAGTTTATATTTTTAATTTCAACTTTTGTTCCAAGCTTCTCACTTCCTTTTGGTTTTAAGGATATATTCACATCACATCTTAGCTGTCCTTTTTCCATATCAGCATCAGAAACACCTATATATCTCATTATATTTCTTAGTTTTTCTAAATACAGTCTTGCTCCAACAGCAGAAGTTATATCTGGTTCTGTAACAATTTCCATTAATGGAGTTCCTGCTCTGTTTAAATCTACATATGAGTATTTACCTTCATGAATTGTTTTTCCTGCATCTTCTTCCATATGTAATCTATGTATTCTTATTCTTTCTATTTTTCCATCTACCTTTATATCTATATAACCATCTGTGGCAAGGGGTTTATCGTATTGGGAAATTTGATAACCTTTTGGTAAGTCTGGATAAAAGTAATTTTTCCTTGCAAATACAGAAAGTTCATGAACTGTGCAATTTAATGCTAAAGATGCTTTTATTGCATACTCTAATGCCTTTTCATTTAATACAGGTAAACTCCCCGGAAGTGCTAAACATACAGGACAAACATTAGTATTAGGCTCTGCTCCAAATTCTACCTTACAGGAGCAAAAACATTTTGTATTTGTTGACATCTGGACATGAGTTTCTAGACCTATAACTACATCAAATTCCATTATTTCCCTCTATAAATTATGTTTTTATTACATTATATATTTTAATCTGAGAATAAAAAACTGCCTAAAAATAAAAAAAGCCCCAGCTAAAAAGCCGGGGCCTGCAAATTTATAAGAAAGAATTATAACTTTTTTAGAAGCCCATTCCTCCCATATCGTCCATTCCTGGTGTAGCAGGTTTATCTTCTTTTTCAGGAATTTCTGCTACGAGAGCTTCAGCAGTTAACATTGTTCCAGCTACAGATGCAGCGTTTTGTAAAGCTGTTCTTTCAACTTTAGTTGGGTCTATAATACCAGCCTCAATCATGTTTACATATTCACCTGTAGCTGCGTTAAATCCAAAGTTTGGATCATCGTTAGCTTTAACTTTTTCTATTACAACAGAACCTTCAAATCCTGCATTGTCTGCAATTTGCTTTAATGGAACTTCACAAGCTTTTCTTACTATATCAATTCCCCATTGTTTGTCAGGGTTGTCTGCTTTAACATCGCAAAGTGCTTGTGCGGCTCTTAGTAATGCTACTCCACCACCAGCTACGATTCCTTCTTCTACAGCAGCTTTTGTAGCATGAACTGCATCATCTACTCTGTCTTTTTTCTCTTTGAGTTCTGCTTCTGTAGCAGCACCAACTTTGATAATTGCTACTCCACCAGAGAGTTTTGCAAGTCTTTCTTGGAGTTTTTCTCTATCATAGTCTGAAGTAGTTGTTTCAATTTGTTTTTTGATTTGCTCAATTCTAGCTTTAATATCTTCTTGATTTCCTTTTCCACCAACAATTGTAGTGTTATCTTTATCAACTACTACTTTGTCAGCTTGACCAAGCATATCTAAATCTACATTTTCTAATGCAATTCCAAGGTCTTCAGTAATTGCTGTTCCACCTGTTAAGATAGCAATATCTTGAAGCATTGCTTTTCTTCTTTCTCCAAATCCTGGAGCTTTAACAGCACATACTTTGAGAACACCTTTGATATTGTTTACAACTAATGTAGCAAGTGCTTCACCTTCTACATCTTCAGCGATTATGAGAAGTGGTCTGTTTGTTTGAACAACCTTTTCAAGAACTGGTAAAAGTTCTTTTATATTGCCGATTTTCTTTTCATAAATGAGGATGAATGGATTTTCTAAGACAGCTTCCATTTTTTCTGGGTCTGTTACAAAGTATGGAGATAAGTAACCTCTATCAAATTGCATACCTTCAGTTACTTCTAAAGTAGTTTCTGCAGTTTTAGATTCTTCTACTGTAATAACTCCATCTTTTCCAACTTTTTCCATTGCATCAGCAATGATTTTTCCAATCTCAGGGTCGTTGTTTGCGGAAATTGTAGCAACTTGTTCTATTTCCTTTCTTCCGCTAACAGGAGTAGACATTTCTTTTAATTTATCTACTACAACTTTTACTGCCTCATCAATTCCTCTTTTTACATATACAGGATTTGCTCCTGAAGCTATTGCTTTTAAACCTTCAGAGTAAATTGCCTGAGTTAATATTGTTGCAGTAGTTGCAACATCTGCAGTTTTAGATGCAACTTCTTTTACAAGTTGAGCTGCCATGTTTTCATATGGGTCTTTTAACTCTATCTCTTTAGCAACAGATACACCGTCTTTTGTTACATTTGGAGAACCCCATTTTTTCTCAAGTAAAACCTCTCTACCTCTTGGTCCAAGAGTTACTTTTACTGCATTAGCAAGTTTATCAACACCTGCTTTTAATTTTGCTCTAGCTTCATCACCATAGATAATCATTTTTGCTCCCATCTATTTCACCTCCTTTATTTTTTTCTTAGTTTTCGATAATAGCTAAAATGTCATCTTCTCTGAGAACAATTAATTCCTCACCATCTACAACAAACTCATTACCAGCATATTTGCTGTAAACAACTTTGTCTCCAACTTTTACTTTTAATGGAGCAACTTGACCATTTTCTAAAAGTCTTCCTTCACCAACAGCAATTACTTCACCTTCAGAAGGTTTTTCTTTTGCTGTGTCTGGAATAATGATTCCTGAAGGAGTTTTTTCTTGTTTTTCTTCGATAGGCTTAACAACAACTCTATCATAGAGAGGTTTTACTTGAGAAAAAATGGGGTTCTCCAAATGTAACAAAAGACGGTGTATCTGTTGCTAAAGAGATAGAGTTAAAAGACCCATATGAAAACATGGCAGCTCAACTTGTAAAAGAAGTTGCATCTAAAACTGCAGATGTTG
>QNYP01000116.1 GCA_003978675.1 Hydrogenothermus sp. | reverse complement strand
AAACTTTAAAAGCCAAGTGATGCCAGAAATATATCTGTTTTCTGTTATCTCAACTTCATAGTCCTTTAAAGTATCTATTTTCAGAGGAAAAAACGTTGATAAAGGACTATGAAGTTGAGATAACAGAAAACAGATATATTTCTGGCATCACTTGGCTTTTAAAGTTTAGAAATAGAGAAATAGCTAAACTTGCAAAGCCAGCTCACTTTATTATGGTAAGAGCTACTCCTGAGTATCAATATGACCCTATGATGAGAAGAGCTTTTGCTATTGCAGATGTTGTTGATGATGAGATTTGGATTTACTACGATGTTTATGGAAAGGGAACAAAAGCCCTTACAGAAAAGAAAGTTGGGGATAAGATAAATATACTTGCTCCTTTAGGTAGAAATTTATTTCCTACAGAAGAATTTGATTATTTTTTACTTGTTGGGGGAGGAATAGGTTTTGCAGGTCTTTCATTTTTGATGAAGAAATTAAAAGAAGAGGGAAAACCTTTTAAAGCTCTTTATGGAGTTAGAAGAAAAGGGCAACTTTCTATGCTTGATTGGATAAAGGAAAATGGTTTTGAAAAAGATACTATTATTTACACAGAAGATGGTTCATATGGAGAAAAAGGATTAATTACTAAAGATTTAAAAAATTTAGCTTTAGAAAATAAAAATACAGTTATATTTACCTGTGGACCTCATGGTATGATGAAAGCAGTTGATAAGATAGCAAAAGAGATAAATGTTCCTTGTTATGCTTCTTTAGAAAGCAAAATGGCATGTGGTTTTGGGATATGTATAGGTTGTGTCATTAAAGATACAGAAAAGGATAGCTATATAAGAGTATGCTATGAGGGACCAGTTTTTGATACTTATAAAATTGAGCTTTAATGGAGGTTAATATAAATGAAATATGAAATAACAAAAAGGTTTAAATTTGAAGCAGGACATAGGGTTTGGAAACAAAATTTAATGGCAGGAAAAGGTGCAAAACTTATGGGAAATGAAATTCCTCCAAATCCTTGTCTTAATATACATGGTCATAGTTATAAAGTAGAAGTAACTGTTGGTTCTGATACTTTAAATGAGCAGGATATGGTTATAGATTTTTACCATATAAAAGCGGCGTTAAAGGATTTAATTGATAACCAGATTGATCATTCTTTTATTATAGATAAAAATGACCCTCTTTATCCTAAATTTAAAGAAGATTTTGGATTTTTAAAACTTTTTGTAGTTGATTTTTGTCCAACAGCAGAAGCATTAGCAAAATTCATATATGATTTTTTAACTAAAAAACTTGAAGAAGCAGGACTTTTAGATGATATAAAGGTAGTAGGTGTTACTGTTTGGGAAACAGAGACAGGAAAGGCAGTTTATAAGGGTTAAAATGGATATACTTTCTTTGATACCTACAATTTTTATAATGTTTTCAATGCTTGTTTTATACCTTATAATTGGCATAAAGTTTTTAAAAAAGCACAAAGAGGAGAAAAATGGCAATAATTAAGCCATATAAAGGGAAATATCCAAAGATACACCCATCAGCTTTTATTGCAGAAAATGCAGTGATAATAGGAGATGTTGAAATAGGAGAGGATTGTTCAATATGGTATAACGTGGTTATTAGAGGAGATGTTAATTACATAAGAATTGGAGATAGAACAAACATTCAAGATGGAACTATAATCCATGTTGACCATAGAAAATATCCAACAATAATAGGCAAAGAAGTAACAGTAGGACATAATGTAATGCTTCACGCCTGTACAATTGAAGATAGATGTTTAATTGGTATGTCTGCTACTATTATGGATGGAGTAGTTGTAGGAAAGGAAAGTATAGTTGGAGCAGGAGCATTAGTTACTCCTAATAAAAAAATAGAACCACAAAGTCTTTGGACTGGAAGTCCTGCAAAATTTAAAAGAAAGCTAACAGAAGAAGAGTTAAAATGGTTAGAACAGTCTTATAAAAATTACATAAATTATAAAAATCAGTATTTAGAAGAATTAAACAATTTACCAAAATAAAAAGGAGGAAAAATGTTATCTCCACAAGAACAACTAAAACTTATAAAAAAAGGAACAATTGAAATAATAAACGAAGAAGAACTTTTAGAAAAATTGAAAGAAGGAAGACCATTAATTGTAAAAGCAGGTTTTGACCCAACAGCTCCAGATTTACATCTAGGACACACAGTTCTACTTCAGAAGTTAAGAACCTTCCAGCAATTAGGCCATACTGTTTATTTTATAATTGGTGATTTTACAGCAATGATAGGAGACCCTTCTGGTAGGGATAAAACAAGACCACCTTTAACAAAAGAGCAGGTTTTAGAAAATGCAAAAACATACAAGGAACAAGTATTTAAAGTTCTAGACCCGGAAAAAACAGTAGTTGTTTTCAATAGTGAATGGCTGGCAAATATGTCTGCAGAAGATTTAATAAGATTAACTGCAAAATACACAGTTGCTAGAATGCTAGAAAGAGAAGACTTTAAAAAAAGATTTAAAGAAAACCGTTCTATTTCTATACATGAGTTTATATATCCACTTTTACAAGCTTATGATTCTGTTGCAATTAAGGCAGACGTAGAGCTTGGAGGGTCTGACCAAAGGTTTAATCTACTAATTGGCAGAGATATACAAAAAGAATATGGAATAGAGAAACCACAAATAGCAATTTTACTTCCTTTACTTGTTGGAACAGATGGCGTTAAGAAAATGAGTAAATCTTATGGAAATTATATAGGAATTACAGAACCACCAGAAGATATGTTTGGAAAAATAATGTCTATTCCTGATGAACTTATGTGGGATTACTGGGAACTTTTGACAGATTTAACAGTAGAAGAAATTCAAAAAATGAAAGATGATGTAGAAAAAGGTAATTTACATCCTATGGAAGTAAAAAAGCAACTTGGTATGTATATTGTTGAAAGATTTCATTCAAAAGAAGATGCAATAAAAGCAAAAGAACATTTTGAAAAAGTTCACTCTAAAAAGCAACTTCCAGATGAAATACCAGAACCAGAAATAATCTTAGATACAGACAATGATAAAATACCTTTATATGAACTTGTATATAAACTTGGATTTGCTCCTACAAAATCTGAGGCTCGTAGATTAATAAAAGGCGGTGCAGTAAAAATAGATGGAGAAAAATTTACAGACTTTAATTTTGAGGTTGATTTAAGTAAAGAATTCATTCTCCAAGTAGGGAAGAGAAAGTTTGCAAGAATCAAACCTGAAAATGTAAAAAAATAAATGCCTGAGGCGGGAGTCGAACCCGCACGCCCTTTCGGGCAGGGGATTTTGAGTCCCCCGCGTCTGCCAATTCCGCCACTCAGGCATATATATAAATTTTACATCAAGTTTTAAATCTTTCTAAGGAAAATAATTCTAAGTATTTGCTCTTTTTGTTATAAACAATATAATCAGAAATAATTTTTGCAGTAATGGGGGCTAGAAGTATTCCGTTTCTGTGATGTCCTGTAGCCAAAATTAAATTTTCTATACCACTATCTCCAAGTATTGGAAGTTCATCAGGAGTAGCTGGTCTGTATCCAAACCAAAGTTCTTGGATATTTTTATAAGCTAAATTTTTTAATGTATCTATACTTCCTTTTAATAATTTTAAAGTTCCATAAGCTGTATTTCCATCTTTAAAACCAACATTTTCTTGTGTTGCTCCAACAACTAGTCTATGAAAATCGCTCCTTGGAATTAAATAAGCTCTACTACTGTAAAGAACTCTATCTATCTCATCTTCTTCTATATCAAGTGCAAGCATTTCTCCCTTTAAAGGAAACACAGGTATATCTAAAATTTCTCCACTCCAAGCTCCAGCAGATAGAATACATAAATCAGCCTTCAATTCCCCTTTATCTGTAATAATCTTATTAAACTTTTCATTTTTCTCATCTATTTTTAATACTTTTGTATTTTCTAAAACTTTTGCATTTTGTTTTACATAATCAGCTAAAGTGCTACATAGTTTTCTGTTATCAACCTGTGAATCTTCTTTATATAAAGCTCCACCTATAACTTCATCTCCAAGATTTTTATATTCTTTCTCCAGTTCTTTTCTATCTAACCACTGGGCAGGAAGACCAAGTTTTTTAAATCTTTCTACATCTTGTCTTATTTTTTCTGCTTCTTCTTCTGAAAATGCAAGTTTTAAAATTCCACATTTCCAGTAGCCTGTATCTTTACCTGTTTTTTCTTCTATTCTTTTTACAAAATCCTCATATAAATTTCTACTTTCTAAACAAAAATTTAAAAACTCTCCATCTAAACCTTCTGATTGTGGAGCAAGCATTCCTCCAGCAACCCAAGATGCTCCTTTTCCTATTTTATCTTTTTCTACAACAGTTATGTTTACTCCCCTTTCTATTAACTCAAAAGCAATAGATAATCCAATTAATCCACCACCTATGATAATAACTTCCATCTATATCCTCTGTTTATCTATGTTTATTCATATATTAGAATATAAACTTGGAAAAAATCAAATAGTGTTAATAAATTTTAAAATTTAAAATCTTAATTTCATTCCATCTTTTGCAGAAATTGTTTTAATACCTGTTTCTTTTTCAATATTGTTTGCAACTTTATCTGGATTTTCTTTTAACATGTGGATACTAAAATGGGTTAAAACTGCTAACTTTGGTTTTAGATAGCTTATCATTTTTTTTACGTCTTCTGCAGATAAATGGTCTATTGCTAGTTTTGGTTTAACAAAAGTGGTATTAAAAATCATAATATCTGCATTTTTTGGATATGTGTAAAGCATATCTTCAAAAAATTTTCCACAGGGAACATAAACTATTTTTTTATTTTTACTCTCAAAAGATAGTCCATAAGTATCTGCTCCCCTGTGTTTGTGTTTTATATGAGCTTTAATATTTATACCTTTATATTCAATATTTAAATTTTCGTTTGTATAGATAATATTTTTTATACCTTTTCTTAGATACTTTAGGAAGACAGGTTCTTCACCTTCTATTGCATCTTTAGGAGCTATCAATAAGTCCTTTTTTACCTTTGTGCTTTGTGTCGCACTTTCTACAACTGAGTTTATATCTGCACTATGATCTAAATGTCTGTGAGATAGGACAAATATGTCTATATTTTGTGGGTCTAAATTATTTTCAAATATTCTTATTAGACTTCCAGGGCCAGGATCTATCATTATATTTATACCTTCTAAATTTAGCCATATACCTCCAGAATGCCTTAGTTGTCTAAAAACAACAACTCTTCCTCCTGCAGTTCCTAAAAACTTTATCCAATTTAGCATTGAAGCCTTCCACCTTCTACAGGAATAAAAGCTCCAGTTGTAAAATCTGTTTCTATTAAATATTTAACTGCTTTAAATACTTCTTTTTCTCCAGCCCATCTTTTTAAAAGGGTTTTTTTCAAAGGAGTTTCTATGTCTTTTGTATCTTCAGGAGGAACTATTGGACCTGGTAAGACTGCGTTTACTAAAACATAAGGAGCAAGTTCCTTTGCTAAAGATTTTGTCAGTGTAAGTAGCCCTCCTTTTGAAACAATATAAGGAGTAAAATCCTTATAAGGTCTAAGTGGGGAATAATCTACTATATTTATAATTCTTCCGGTTTTATTTTCTAGCATATTTTTGCCAATTATTTTAGATAGTATAAAAGGGGCTTTTATATGAACTTTATAAAATCTATCTAAGTCATCTAAATTTTCTTCAAATATAGGTGTAGGGTAATAAATAGAAGCATTATTTATAAGAATATCTATTTTTTTAAAATAGTTTAAACTTTCATATGCTAATTTTTTTACGTCATCTTCTTTTTCTAGATTTGCTTTTATTGAAATAGCATCAACACCAAAGTTTTTTATGTATTCTTCTAATTTTTTTGCTTCTTTTTCTGAGGCTTTGTAATGAATTACAATATTAGCCCCTTCTTTTGCTAAATTTAAAGCTAAATACTTTCCTATCCTTTTTGCACTACCTGTTATTAAAATATTTTTACCTTTTATCTCCAAGTTTTTCTAACCTTTTTTCTAGTTCCTCTTTTAACACTTTTTCAAGCAGTTCAAAAGCATATTTGCTTGATTTTTCCATATCTTTTAGCATTTCGATTATACTTTCATCCATTGTTTTTTCTTTAATAGCCTTTTCTATTATGATACGAGATTTATCATGAACATTTTTATGATGTTTAGCAAGTTCTTCTAGAATGTTTTTATCTGCAATTAAGTTAATAAGTTCCGATGCATACCATTTTCCAAAATTACATTCTGTTTCTTTAACAATATCTTGATATTTTCTAAAAGCAATTCCTTCGTAGGCTTTTATTTTGAGTAAGATATGGTCTATTTTTCCAACGATTACTTTTATAATGTAAGCAACCCTAGATGTGTTTCTATCTATATCTTTTGCGTTTTCAATAATTTCTGTTAATTCATTATTCAATTCTTTTAATGCAACTGCATCGCTATGAAGTTTTTCTACAAGCGTATTGGATATTTTATTAATGTCTGAAGTTTCTTCTTTTAGCTTTTCTATACTTTCTCTTACTTCTTCTGTTGCTTTTTTTGTTCTTTCTGCTAAATTCCTAACTTCATCAGCAACAACTGCAAAACCTTTACCATGTTCTCCAGCTCGTGCAGCTTCAATTGCTGCATTTAGTGCAAGCAAGTTTGTTTGATTTGATATATCCTTTATTAAATCAACAACATCTGTAATGTTTTCAGCACTTTTATTTAATGTTTCAACAACTCCTTTTAGGTTTTTTGAATAATTTTCTAATTCTTCTATAGATTCAATAACTCTTTCGCTTCTTGTATATGCGTCTTCAATATTTTTTACATTTTCATGATTTGCTTCTGTAATACCATCAAGATCATCAGAACTTTCCATTAACAATTTTTTTACAAAAGATACACTATCTTTATAAGATTCAATTAAAATCTTCAGTACTTCTCTATCTACTTCAATTATTTCATCCCCATTTTTAATTTTATTTTCAATCTTTTTTACTTCATTAGAAATATTCTCATAAGACATAATATAAAACCCTCCATTTTTATAATGCTATATATTTTTTCGGTTAGCTTTCAATAACTTTTAAGAATTCATTCTCTATAATCTTTAGATTTTTTTCTTCTTCATCTTCAAATATATAAAAAATATCTTCAAATAAAAGCATTTCAGATAAAATTTGCTTATTTGTTTTTTCTGCTAAGTCTGGATTTTTTGAAGCTTTATTTAAAAATATAGATAAAATTTCACCTTGGTAAGATTTAATTGCATTGAAAGTTAGATAAGTATGGTTTATAGTTCCAAGATTTGCCCTTGCTACTATAACGACAGGTAAATTAGTATCATTTATAAAGTCTAAGTAAGTATATATTTTTCCATCTTTCTTTGTTATAGGAACTGAAACTCCCCCAGCCCCTTCAACAATTAAAAAATCATATTTTTCTTTTAAGTACTCCAAATGGGATAATATTCTTTGTATCTCTATCTTTTTATTTTCTTCCCTTTCTGCTACTAGCGGAGCAACAGGATTTTTAAATTTGTATAAAATAATTTCATCTATATCTTGCCCTGTTATACTAGATAGCTTTTTAGCATCTTCACAATCAGGCATACATCCTGTTTCAATAGGTTTAAAGTATCCTACTTTTATTCCTTTATTGATTAATACTTTAGCTATTAAATAAGAAACATATGTTTTGCCTATTCCTGTATCTGTGCCTGTTATAAATATTTGTTTCTTCATAGTCTCTCTATATCCTCAACTTTTTCTAAGTTAATTAAATTAAAGCTTTTATCTATTCTTTTTATTAAACCAGTTAACACTTTTTTTGGTCCTATCTCTATTATAGTATCCACTCCTTGTTCTTTAAAAAATATAGCAGTTTGAACCCATCTAACAGGAGAATAAAAATGTGCTTTTAGTTCTTCTTTTATCTCATTTACAGATTGAATAGGTTTTGCAGTTATATTTGAAATAACAGGAATCTTCGCATCTTTTATCTCTAGTTTATCTATATATTTTCCAAACTCAACAGCTTTTTCTTTTAACATAGATGAATGGGCAGGTACAGAAACTGCAAGTTTTACAACCTTTTTAGCTCCTTTTTGTTTTAAAACTTCCATAGCTTTTTCTACAGCTTTAGCTTCACCAGAGATTACTGTTTGCTCGTAGCTATTGTAGTTTGCTATCTCGACAATGCCATCTATTTCTTTTAGGGTTTTTTCAATTTCATCAGAGTTTAAACCAATTATAGCCGCCATCGCCCCTTCCCCAGCAGGAACTGCCTCTTGCATTAATTTCCCTCTTATATTTGTTATCCAAACTGCATCTTCCACATTTAAACTTCCTGAAGCAACTAACGCAGAAAATTCTCCTAATGAATGACCTGCAACAAAATTTGCTTTGATTTCTGGTTTTTCTTTGTTTAAAGCATATAAAACACTGTAAGAAGCCAAAACTAATGCAGGTTGAGTATATTCTGTTAAGTTTAGTTTCTCTTCATCTTTAAACATTATTTTAGTTAAATCAAAGCCAAGTCTTTCATTAACTTTTTTGTGAAGTTTTTTTATTTCATCATACCTTTCATAAATATCCTTAGTCATTCCTAAAGCTTGCGAACCCTGTCCTGGAAAAACAAAAGTTAGGAGAAGGTTTATGGCAAAAACTGCATTTGTTTTTCCAGGACAGGGTTCGCAAGCTTTAGGAATGACTAAGGATATTTATGAAAGGTATGATGAAATAAAAAAAC
>QNYP01000115.1 GCA_003978675.1 Hydrogenothermus sp. | reverse complement strand
TGGCTTTATTAAAGCTATCTCTATTATTAGGGTGTGCAAAAACTATTAATACTTTCATAAACTTTTGCCTCAAATAAGTTTTTGTTTTAATAGTTTTTGCACACCCTAATAATAGAGATAGCTTTAATAAAGCCATTCTAAACTCTGCAGTAGATTTTTTATCTAGAGAGAGGATAGATTTTGATTTGGTTGATTTGTATGCAGAGAAATTTAACCCTGTCCTTGAATACGATGAACTTTATAAAGGAAAAATTGGGGAAAAAGTAATTTCTTATCAAGAAAAAATAAAACAGGCTGATTTAATAATTTTTATCCATCCTTTATGGTGGTATAACTTTCCAGCAATTTTAAAAGGTTTTATAGATAGAGTGTTTTCTTATGGTTTTGCCTATGGAGAAGTAAATGGCAAGATAGAAGGATTATTAAATGAAAAAAAAGTTTTAATTTTTACAACACTTGGAGAAAGTGAAGAAAAATGCAAAAATGTTTGTCCCTGTGTATCTAAAACTATTACCAGTATTTTTGAATTTTGTAAGATGAAAGTAGTAGAGCATAAATTATTTTATGCTGTTGAATATATTTCAGATGAGCTTAGAAAAAAATATTTAAAAGAAGTCCCTGAAATTATAAAAAGGGCTTTGGAGGTTAAGTAAAATTGTTTAAATCTATGTTTGACAAGTTAAAAAAAGGTTTAGAAAAAACAAAAAAGCAACTATCTGATACATTTTCAGCAATTTCATTTGGTAGAAAAATAGATGAAAGTCTTTTTGAAGATATAGAAGTTGTTTTATTAAAAGCTGATGTTGGAATAGAGGCAACAGAGGAAATTATTGAGTTTCTGAGAAAGGAAAGTAAAAAAAGAAAAATTACAGAAGGAGAGCAGTTAAAAGAGTTATTAAAAGAAAAATTAATTGAAATTTTAACCCCTTGCAGTGGAAAGTTAAATTTACTTGGAGAAAAACCAGATGTAATTTTATTTTTAGGGATAAATGGAAGTGGGAAAACAACAACTGTAGGAAAACTTGCTAATCAATTTAAAGAGGAAGGAAAATCTGTTGTCTTAGCAGCAGCAGATACATTTAGAGCTGCAGCAATAGATCAGCTTCAAATATGGGCAGATAGGGTTGGGGTTAGAATAATTAAACATAAGGAAGGAGCAGACCCATCTGCAGTTGTTTTTGATGCAATTAATTCTGCTAAAGCAAAAGGTGAAGATATTGTTTTAGTGGATACTGCAGGCAGACTTCACACTAAAGAAAATTTAATGAAAGAACTTCAGAAAATAAAAAGAACTATAAAAAAGTTTTCAGAAAATCAACCTTGCGAAACATTACTTGTGCTTGATGGAACTATAGGGCAAAATTCTATTAACCAAGCAAAAACATTTAAAGAAGCTATAGATATTAGTGGTATTATAATTACAAAATTAGACGGAACAGCAAAAGGTGGAGCTTTAATTCCAATTTGCAAGCAACTTCAAATACCTATTAAATATATTGGAGTAGGAGAAACAGTAGAAGATTTACAACCATTTGACCCTAAAGCATTTGTTGAAGCAATTTTAGACTAAAAGGAGTAAAAAGATGAAAATAGTAGATTTAAGACACAGGGATTTTACAAAAAATGAGGAACTTCAAAAATTAATAGCAAGAAGTGATGTAGAAGTTGAAGAATATGAAAAAACAGTTAAGGAAATAATAAGAGATGTTAAGGAAAGAGGCGATGAAGCAATTATAGAATATACGGAAAGGTTTGATAAAGTAAAACTAACACCAGAAGAAATTCAAATTCCCTTTAAAAAATTAGAAGAAGCATATGAAACAATAGAAGAAGACACTAGATGGGCTTTAGAAGTCGCAGCAGAAAGGGTTAGAGAATTTCATGAGGCACAGGTAGAAAAGTCTTACTTTTTAGAAGAAGAAGGAATGCTACTTGGGCAAAAAGTTGTTCCTATTGAAAGAGCAGGACTTTATGTCCCGGGAGGGAAAGCTGCATATCCTTCTTCTGTAATAATGAATGCTATGCCTGCTGTTGTTGCAGGGGTTAAAGAAATAGTAATGTGTTCTCCAAATCCAAATAAATATACTCTTGCAGCAGCGTTTATATGTGGTATAGAGACTGTTTATAGAATTGGTGGTGCTCAAGCTATTGCAGGAATGGCATATGGAACTAAGACTATAAAAAAAGTGGATAAGATTGTTGGTCCTGGTAATATTTTCGTAGCTTTAGCTAAGAAAAATGTTTATGGAGTTGTTGATATAGATTCAATAGCTGGACCTTCTGAAATTCTCGTAATTGCTGATAAAACTGCAAATCCAAAATGGATAGCATCAGATTTACTTTCACAAGCAGAACACGATGAGCTTGCAGCAGCAATATTGGTTACTGATGATGAAAATTTAGCAGAGCAAGTTCATAATGTAATCTATGGAGAACTTCTCCTTAATATGCCAAGAAGGGAAATTATAGAAAAATCTTTAAACAACTACGGACATATATTTATAGTTGAGGATATTAAAAAAGCCTGTGAAGTTTCAAATTATATAGCTCCTGAACATCTGGAAATAGTAGTAGAAAATCCATTTGATTATCTAAATGAAATAAAACATGCAGGTGCTATATTCTTAGGAGAATATGCAACGGAGCCTTTAGGAGATTATATACTTGGACCTAACCACGTTTTACCTACTGGAAGAACTGCAAGATTTTCTTCCCCGCTTGGAGTTTATGATTTTATTAAAAGGTCTTCTGTTATTTATGTTTCAAAAGAAGGATTTAAAAGAGTTTCAAAATATGCCTCCGATTTAGCAAAAGCAGAAGGATTATTTGCCCATAAATTAAGTGTGGATATTAGGAAAGAAGAAAATTAAAAAAGGGGCTTTTAGCCCCTTATTTCTAATCTTCACAGAAAGGTCTTAAATATTTAGCTCTATGAGGGTGTCTTAATTTTCTTAGTGCTTTAGCTTCAATTTGTCTGATTCTTTCTCTTGTTACTCCAAATTTCTTACCAACTTGTTCCAATGTGTATTCTGTATCATCTTCTAATCCAAATCTATATCTTAAAACTTGCTCTTCTCTTTCTGAAAGTGTAGATAAAACTTCTTCAAGCTGTTGTCTTAATGCCTGTCTTAATACATGTTCTTCTGGAGATAAAACAGTCTTATCTTCAATAAAGTCTCCTAAGTGAGATTCGTCATCATCACCAATTGGTGTTTCAAGAGAAATAGGTTCTTGAGAAGTTCTAAGAATTTTTCTCACCTTATCAGCGGGCATTCCAACTTTTTTAGCAATTTCTTCAGGGGTTGGTTCTCTACCTAATTCTTGAACCATTGAGCGGGCAACTCTAACGAGTTTATTAATTGTTTCAATCATATGAACAGGTATTCTTATAGTTCTTGCCTGGTCTGCTATTGCTCTTGTGATAGCCTGTCTAATCCACCATGTTGCATAAGTTGAGAATTTATAACCCTTTTTATAATCAAACTTATCAACAGCTTTCATTAAACCTATATTCCCTTCTTGTATAAGGTCTAAAAACTGTAAACCTCTGTTTGTGTATTTTTTAGCAATAGAAACAACAAGTCTAAGATTAGATTTAACAATATGCTGTTTTGTTTCGTTAACTTCTTTTCTTCCTTCATTTATTATTTGCATTACATACTCAAAATCTGAAGGAACAGTTCCAATTTTTTCTCTTATTTCTTTTATTTCTTCTCTAAGTTTTAATGTTTCTGCTTTTAATATCTCAAATCTTCCAAAAGATAACCCATTTTCTTCAATTTTCTTTAAAAGCTTATCATCGTATTCTGCTGTTAATAGCTTTTCAATATCTTTATCGATTTTTTCAAGTCTTTTTATTCTTTTTCTATAATCTCTTTCTTTAGTTTTTAATTGTTTATATAAATCTCTTAATTCATCTGCAATTTTATCTATTTTTGTAAATTTAATGTTTAAGTTCTTAATAAATCTATTTGTTTTTGCATGTTGAATTAAAAATTGTTTCTTTAGACTTTCATCATCAGGATTTTCTATTATTTTTTTCTCTAAATCCCTTAAATCTCTATACATTTTTGCAAGCTGAATACCTTTATTAATAAAATCTCTAGTTAACTCATCGATTACAGCATTTTCATCAACTTCTTCTTCTTCGTTTTCATAATCTGATGTATCTATATTAATAAGGTCTTTAACTTTCATCTTACCATCTGCAATTTTAGCCCATTCATCAAGAATTTTTTCCACAAAGAATGAAGTTCTAAGTAATCCTCTTAGAACCTTTTTTCTTCCCCTTTCTATTTCCATTGCCAGTTTTATTTCTTCATCTCTGGTTAAAAGAGGGATTTTACCCATTTCTTTTAGATATAGTTTCACAGGATCATCTGTTTTAGCCCATACATCATCAGAAAATTCCATTCCAAGATAGTCAGTTTCTTCGGTTTCTTCTTTTCCAAATTCTTCAACAGGTTTATTATCTTCAATAACTTCAATATTTATATCGTGCAAATACTCTATGAGTTCATCTAGTTCGTCAGATAGAAGTAAATCTTCATCTATTATTTCACTGAGTTCTTTGTAAGTAACATATCCTTTTTCTCTTGCCAGCATGATTAATTTTCTAACATCGTCCCTTTCGTGCATCATCATAGCCACTGACTATCCTCCTATTAAGGATTTTTTTAGTTTATAAATTTCCATTAATGTTTCTTCTGATGTATTACCAAAAATAATTGCTTTTTCTTTTAATTGTTTTTCCTGGTTAAGCTTTATAAGACTTGATATTGCATCTTCAAATGTTTCTAAGGTTATAGGTGATGTTTCAAAAGATTTTATTTCTTCGTATTCTTTTTCTGAAAGTTCATTATTTAGAATTGCATCCATTAAATAATTAAAATATTCGGAAGACACTATTTTACCATAATTATTTAATATATTTAATACCTGATTTTTATCTAAGGTTATTAACCCTTTTAAAACTATTTTTTCAGCAGTATTTAGTTTGTCTTTTTTGATAAATACTTCTTCTTCATCTTTAGTAATAGTTTTATTACTTTTAAACTTTTTCATTTCTTCTATTAAAAACTCTTTCAGCATACCTGTTTCTTTGGAAAGTATGTTTACGTATTCACTGACGATGATTTTGTCTTTCGCAGTAGACAGGATATCTAAAACAATTTTCATTAAACTTGCTCTTTTTTCTCTGCTTTTTGTGTTTTTCCATGTTTTTATTAGAAAATCTAAAAAGTTTTCTCCTTTTTGTAATTTTTCTCTTAATGCCTTGTAGCCTTTTTTGGCAAGCAAATCTGGGTCTTTATCTTCAAGGGGTACATAGTAAACTTGTATACCTTCAGATAAAAATATTTTTGAGGCTCTTATTACTGCCTGTTTACCTGCTTTATCTGAATCAAACATTAGATAAATTTTGTCTGTAAATTTTTTTAGAAGTTTTGCCTGTTTTTGTGTAAAAGCTGTTCCAAGTGATGCTACTATGTTTTTTAATCCTACTTGATATGGAGAGATTACATCAAAATAACCTTCAACTATAACTGCAAAATTTTCTTCTCTTATATGTTCTTTTGCCTCGTATAAACCGTATAAAACTTCACTTTTATGATAAACTTTTGTTTCTGGTGAGTTTAAATATTTTGGGGACTTATTATCGTCTATTACCCTTCCACCAAAAGCTATCACCCTTCCAGATAAATCTTTTATTGGAAAGATAATTCTTCCAGAAAATTTATCTTTTTTGCTGTCTATACTTGAAATAATTCCTGCATCTACAAGTATTTTTTTGTCTATATTTTCTTTCTCTACAAATTTAATAAAGCTGTCATCCTCAGGGGAATAGCCAATGTCAAATTTATCTATAGTTGATGGATTTATTCCTCTTTCTAACAGATATCTTCTAGGTTTGGGATAGTTCTTTAACTGCTGTTTATAAAATTTTGCTACTTTTTCTAAAACTGTTAGTATTTTGGATTTTTCTTTAAAATTATCTTTACTTGAAAATTTAACCTGGATATTGTATTTTTCTGCAAGTTTGATAATTGCTTGGGAATAGCTTATTCCTTCGTATTCTACTAGAAAGCTAATCGCATTACCACTTTTTCCACAACCAAAGCATTTCCATATATTTTTTTGTGGAGATACATAAAAGGATGGTGTTTTTTCTGAATGAAATGGGCACAATGCACTGTAAGATGTGCCAACTTTTTTTAAATCCAAATACTCAGAAATAACATCATATACATTAGCTACAGATTTGACTTCTTCAATAGTTTCAGGCAGTATGGCCAAGTTTTAGTATCTCCAGAAAAATTTGGCAAATATAAATATAAAAAGATTTCTTCTTTTGGCAAGTTTAAGTTTATTCAATCATATTCTTAATAAACTTTGGGATTGCAAAAAGATTTGTATATAAATATTCATCTATATACTTTGTTTCTATATTATCTAACCTATCTTTATTTACATTGTCTAACACATTTACATCATCGCTTGCAAGGGTATAACTCCACATACCTGCAGGATATGTTGGAACAAATCCAGTGTAAACACCTACATATTTAAATACTTTTTTTATTTCCTTAACTGCATTTTTGAAATATTTTTCTTGTAAAAATGGTGATTCTGTTTGAGCTACCATTATTCCATTTTTTCTAAGAGATGATTTAACTTTTTTATAGAAACTTTCTTGAAAAAGAACCTCTGCAGGACCTATTGGGTCAGAAGAATCCATTATTATTACATCATAATAATTTTTCCTTTCTTCTAAAAATTGATTTCCATCTTCAATAAATATTTTTACCTTTTCATCCCTAAGCTTTGAGCTTATACTTGGAAAATATTTTTCGCTTACAAAAATGACTTCTTCATCTATTTCACACAAGTGAACTTCTTCAACACTTTTATGTTTTAAAGCTTCTCTAACACTTCCCCCATCTCCTCCACCTATAATTAAAACTCTTTGTGGCTGAGGATGTTTTATTAACGCAGGATGAACAAGCATTTCATGATACATAAACTCATCTTTTTCTGTTGTTTGGACGGCTCCATCCAAAACTAACACCTTTCCAAATTCTTCTGTATCTAAAACTATTATTTCTTGATATTTAGAATTTATAGTTTTTACTTCCTTTGCTTTTATTGTTAAACCTACATTTTCTGTTTGATATTCAGTAAACCAAACCAAAATAAATCCTCCTTTTATGGTTTTACAATAACTGCAAAATAGCCTTCTGGAATATATCTATTATAGACATTTAAAACTTGTTTTTCTTTTACAGATTGAATTTTTTCTACATATTTGTTAAATGTTTCATATCCAAGTCCTATTGTTTCAAAAAATCCAAGATAAAAAGCCTGTTTTTCTCTGGTTTGACTGTCAAGTAAAAAATGACCTATCAGCTTTTCTTTTGCTATTTTTATTTCTTCCTCTGTAATTCCATTTTTTATACTATTCACAACTTCAATAATTCCGTTTAGAGACTTTTCAGTTTTCTCAGGAGCAGTTCCTATATATGCGAACATATTTCCTACATTTATTTTACTTGGATAAAATGAACCAACTGCATATGCAAGGCCTCTTTTTTCTCTAAGTTCTTGAAATAATCTTGATGTAAAACCATTACCAAGAATAGAATTTAAAACTTTAAACGCAAAATATCCTTTTTCTCCAGCTTTTGGTGCATTATATGCAACAACAATTGTTGATTGTGCTCCATCTCTATTTATTTCCTTTTTATCAGCTTTGGAAATTTTTACATTCACTTTTTTATATTGATAATCCTTATTTTCTAGCTTACCAAAAACATTCTTTAAAATTGGTTCTGCTTCTTTGTAAGGCAAATCTCCCACTATTGAGATAATAAATCTCCCACCTTGTAATATGTGTTTGTGTCTTTCTTTTAAATCTTTTACAGTTATATTTTTCAAATCCTCAGGAATACCAAGGGGAGAAACTTCATAAGGTGTATTTTTGTAGATTTCTTTCCTAAGCTCATCTAAAGCATAGGAAAATCCTTCTTCTTTTTTTGCATTAATTTGGGCTATTGTGTTGTTTATTTCTTGTTTTAATTTTTCTTTTTCAAATACAGGTTTATATAAAACTTCTTTTAAAACTTTCATTCCTTTTTCAAAGTCTTCTAGCTTAATTGCAAACTCAATTGTAGAAAATTCTTCTCCGCCTGACGCAGAAATATGCCCTCCACTATCTTCAAACACTTTATTAATTTCTAATCCAGTAAGGTTTTCTGATCTTTTTAAAAGCATTTTGAAAAGTAAATGATTTAAACCTTTTTTTCCTTTTGGGTCTTCTATGCTTCCCCCTTTTATGAAAATAACCCCAGAAATAATACCTTTTCCACTGGTTTCCTTATATAAAATTGTTGCCTTATTTGGCAAAATATGCTTTATCACTTTGTTTCCTCCTGCAATTGCAAAATTAAAAGTTAAAAATAAAAGGAGTATTAAATATTTCAAAGTTTTCACTCCATTAGAAGTTATATTTTAAATTAAAACTAGAATAATTTTTATTTATACTTGTTTCAAGTTTAAACCTTGATAAATATTTTTTTGAAAAATATTTTCCAAAGTAAACACTACTTAAGCCAATAATAGCACCAGCTATAGTGTCTGATAAATAATGTTTATTTTTGTATATTCTACTAAATGCTGTTAATGTTGGCACAGCATATAAAATATACTCAATTTTAGTATCAGTATAGTAATATGCATAGCTTCCAAATATTGCAAATGCCAAAGCAGTATGATTAGAAGGAAAAAAGTTTTATCT
>QNYP01000118.1 GCA_003978675.1 Hydrogenothermus sp. | reverse complement strand
CAAGATTTCTTCTAATTTCATTAAATAAATTTTCTATTTTTGATATTAAAAGATATACAGGAAGAACATAAAAAGCATGGTAATTTAATACCAAAAATAGAAAATTTATTTAATGAAATTAGAAGAAATCTTGACTTAAAAAAGTTAGAAGATTTCAAAAAAATATTAAAAGATTTAAAAATCGAGCTTAAAGAACATTTTTTCAAAGAAGAAAGTAAATTATTTCCTAAAATAATAAACAAAAGTAATGAACTATTGATAACAAACTTAGAAAAAGAACACATGGAACTACTAAATTTATTAGAAAAACTAGACAAAAATATAGAAAGGATACTTAACGGAGAATATATTTGGGCTGAATTTAGATATAATATAAAAGAATTTTTACACACATTAAATGACCATATACTAAAAGAAGATTATCAATTACTACCTTCAATTTAAATTCAAAATGCTTTATCATAGTTATAACTTTTAACTTTTGCAGGAGGGCTTTAATGTTTGATAACTTCTTAACTTTAGAAGAAGTTGATGTTTCTGGTAAAAGGGTTTTTGTTAGGGTTGATTATAACGTTCCAATAGATGAACACGGAGCTATTGTTGATGATATAAGAATTAGAGAAACTATTCCAACAATAAACTATTTGATAGATAGAAATGCAAAAGTAATCCTTGCTTCTCACCTCGGAAGACCTAAAGGAGAAAGAAAGCCTGAATATTCCCTCTATCCAGTGGCTAAAAGGTTAGAAAGACTTCTTGGCTTTGAAGTTAAGTTTGCTCCTGATTGTGTAGGTGAAGATGTTGAGAAAATTGTTAATTCTATGAAAGAAGGAGAAGTACTGCTTTTAGAAAATTTAAGATTTCATAAAGAAGAAGAGCAAAATGACCCTGAATTTGCAAAAAACCTTGCGAGTTTAGCAGATATTTATGTAATAGATGCTTTTGGAACTTGCCATAGAAAACATGCTTCAATGTATGGAATAAAAGATTTTATACAGCCTGTAGTTATGGGATTTTTACTTGAAAGAGAGTTAAAGTTTTTTGAAAAAGCTCTTTTAAATCCACAAAGACCAGTAGTGGCATTTGTAGGTGGTTCTAAAGTTTCTTCTAAACTTGGTGTTTTAAAACATCTTGTTGATAGAGTAGATAAAATGTTTATTGGTGGAGCTATGGCGTTTACGTTTATTAAAGCCCTTGGATACCCTGTTGGAAGTTCTCTAGTTGAAGACGATATGCAAGAAGAAGCTTTAAATATAATAGAGCAGGCTAAGAAATTAGGAGTTAAACTTTATCTTCCTGTAGATTTTATATGCGGACAGGCAGTATCGGAACAAACTCCAGTAATAGAGGTTCCTTGGCAGGAAATACCAGAAGGATGGATGGGATTAGATATAGGTCATGCGTCTGTAGTTTTAATAAAAGAAATTCTCAAAGATGCCCAAACAATAGTTTGGAATGGTCCTATGGGTGTTTTTGAACTTGAAAAATTCAAAAGAGGAACATTTGAACTTGCCCACGCAATAGCAAATTCCCCTGCTTTATCAATTGCTGGAGGTGGAGATACAGATTACGCAATTCACAAAGCAGGAGTGGTAGATGAAATTAGCTACATTTCCACTGGAGGTGGGGCTTTTCTCGAGCTATTAGAAGGTAAAATGCTACCTTGCTTAACTGCAATAACAAAAAAGGAAAACTAGATGAAAGAATTTTTACAAACTGCTAAAGAAGCTGCTATTATTGGCGGTCAAATATTAAAGGAAAATTTTAAACATATAAAATCTAAAGATATAGAAGAAAAAGGCAGGAAAGATTTTGTCACATATGTTGATAAAACCTCAGAGGAAAGAATAAGAGATTTTATTTTATCTAAATATCCAAACCATGCTTTTTTAGGTGAAGAAGATGGAATATTAGGAGATAAAAACAGTTCTTTAATTTGGATTGTTGACCCTTTAGATGGAACAAAAAACTATATAAATGGATTTGATATATTTGCTGTATCTGTTGCTTTAATGGATAGGGAAACAGATGAAATTTTAGTAGGGGCTATATATATTCCTATGCTAGATAAATTGTATTGGGCTAGCAAAGGTAGTGGTGCTTTTATGAATGGAAATCAGATTTTTGTTTCAAATAGAAGTAGAGAACTTGCTATAATAGCCACTGGTTTTCCTTTTAGGCATATTGAAGAAATAGATATGTATCTAAAAGCATTTAGAGAAGCAATGATAAGATTTTCTGCTGTCAGAAGACCAGGGGCTGCTGCAGTAGATTTAGCTTATACTGCAGAAGGAGTTTTTGATGGATTTTTTGAAATGAAACTGTCTATATGGGATATCGCTGCTGGAGCTTTGCTTGTAAAAGAAGCAGGAGGAATATATACAAATTTTGAAGGAAAATTTGTCTTAGATGGAAATGTAATAGCCGGCGGTGAAAAAATATACAAAGAGCTAAAAGATATAGTTGAAAAAAATTTACTTTAAAACACATTAGTTTTTATGGCTATTCTAGATATATCCCAAAAAATTGTATACGAAAAGGTAATTCCTCCACAGGAAGCTGTATATAAAAATTTTCCGTTTAAAAATAAAAAAATTGCTAATTTTCTAAAAGAAAAAAATATAAGACTATACTCACATCAAGCAGATGCAATAAAACAAATACTTCTAAAAAACAATGTGGTTATTACAACTCCAACAGCATCTGGTAAATCTTATATTTATATACTTTCTGTTTTAGAAAGGTTTCATGCTAACCCTTATACAAAAGCATTAGTTTTATTTCCTCTTAAAGCACTAGCACAAGACCAGTATGCAAAAATAAAAGAGCTTATTTTAGAGCTCGGTATAAATATAAATGTTGAGGTATATGATGGAGATACCCCAAAAGAAAAAAGAATAGAGATTAGAGAGAATCCTCCAAACTTTTTAATTACAACCCCTGATATGTTAAATGTTGGAATATTGCCTTTTCATTACAAATGGGCTTCTTTTTTTGAAGATTTAGAATTTATAGTCATTGATGAAGTCCATACCTATAGAGGAGTAATCGGTTCTCATATAGCAAATATAATAAAAAGATTAAAAAGAATAGTTTCTTACTACAAATCAGAAAAACCTACTTTCATAACAAACTCTGCAACGATACACAATCCATCTAAATTTGTTTCTAATCTAATTGGTGAACCAGTTGTTGAAATATCAAAATCTGGTGCCTCTTCTCCAAAAAAAGTAGTTCAAATCCTGAAAAACCTAAAATCCTTGGAAATAGCCGGTTTAATAGCGAACAATGTCATTAACGATATTTCCACTATAGTTTTTGTAGATTCAAGAAAAGAGGCAGAAATTTTATCTTTAAGAGTAAAAGATGCATTAAAAAACAAAGGTAGAGAAGACCTAATAGATAGAGTAAGTCCATACAGGTCTGGATATACCCCAAAAGAAAGAAGGGAGATTGAGTTCAAAATTCTAACTAGGAATATTTTAGCTGTAATATCTACAAGTGCATTAGAAATGGGGATTGATATAGGAGATTTAGAGAGTTGTATACTGGTAGGATATCCAGGAACTCTTGCACAGCTATGGCAAAGATTCGGTAGAGCAGGAAGAAGAGATAAACCTGCCTATAACATATTAATTCCAAAACGAAATGCATTAGACCAATACTTTGTAAAAAACCCTGAAGAAATTTTTAAGAGACAAATGGAAGAACCTGTAATAAACCCTAAAAATAAGTATATTCTAAAAAAACATATTCCTGTAATGGCTTATGAACTTCCAATAAAAATAAAAGAGTTGTCAGAAGAAGAAAAAGAAGTAGCAAGGCAGTTATACAAGGAGAAAAAATTAAGATTTTCAAATAACAAGCTTTATGCATCAAAACCTTCACCATTTAGTATCCGTTCTACTGGAAGTAGTTTCAAAATTGTTGATGCAATAAAAAATAAAGTAATAGGTGATATTTCTGAAGATATTTTAATATATGAAGCTCATCCTGGGGCAATTTATTTACATAACGGTGAAAAGTTTATTGTAGAAAGGATAGATTTTAATAAACAAACTGTTTATGTAGAAAAAACAGAAACCTCATTTATTACAGAGCCTTTAAAAGAAACTTTTATAGATGTAATAGAAATCACAGAAAGCAAAAAAATAAATAATATTGGGATTTTCAAAGGCATAGTAAATGTTAGGTCTAGGGTTTTAGGTTATTTTGTTAGAGATTTAGATAGGGATTTAAAACTTAATGAACACTTTTTTTCAGAAAAAGAGATTTTAGAAAGAAATTTTGAAACAATTGCTTTTTGGTTTTCTATTCCACAGTCTTGGGAAAGTGATATTTTAAGAAAAAACTGGCTATTTAATGTAAGAATGCTAAAAAGCTTTCTAAAGGAAAAATCTCTAGAAAATCCAGGATTTTTTGTTTATGAAGATATTGCATTTGAAAATCTAAATTCATTTAAAGAAACAGGCAATCCAGATGATTTTGAAATGTTTTTAAAGGCAACGAATCCATTTATACAAAAGTTAAGCGAAAAGGATAAACAAATTTTTAATGATATTATAAAAAGAATAAAAGAGAGAAAACAGGCATTCTTAGGAGCTTTACATGGTGTAGAGCATGCATTAATAGGTATATATCCATTATTTGCAATGAATGATAGATGGGATATTGGCGGTATGTCTACTTCTTATGATATTTATACGCAAAATCCAACGATTTATATCTATGATGGATACGAAGGAGGAGTTGGATATTCTGAAATTGGATTTAACAAATTAGATAAAATGATGGAAAGTGTTTACATAAATATATCAAAATGTAAATGCTCTGCAGGTTGTCCGTCGTGTATATATTCTCCCAAATGTGGAAATTCTAATGATTACCTAGATAAAACAGCATCAATACTATTATCCCATAAATTGCTTAAAGAACTTACTTCCTAAAACCAGACTGAACTGCTTCCATAGTAGCTTGTTCTTTTGATTTTGATTTTATAGTAGGAGCCTTTATATAATTTGATGGTGGATTATACGATGGGCTAACATAGTTTGGAGCATTTCTAGGATTAGCTTTATAGTAATTAGGAACAACATCTGGATATTTAGGTTTTATGTAATTAGGAGATTTTTCTAGATTTGCTTTGTAATAAATAGCTTTACCTGGAGTTATAAACATTTTGTTTTTATTTAGAAAATAATATACAACTCCCACTAAGCCAATAATCAAAATTAAACTTATTATTAATTTCATAATAATTTAAATTTATTCTACTTTTCCAGAATTTTCTACTTTTTCTATTAAAACTTCCTGAACTCTTCTCTTATTTGTTTGTAAAATTGTAAATTTAAGGCTATTGTAATATATTTCTTCACTTGCCATAGGCATTCTTCCAAGATAGTAAACTATAAAACCTCCAAGGGTTTCATAAGGACCTTTTGGAAATTTTTCATCAACAAGGGTTTCTATTTCTTTTATCTCAATCCTTCCATCAACTACTATCTTATCTTTAAAAGTCCTTTTTATCATTTTCTTTTCTTTTTTTGTATATTCATCTCTAATTTCCCCAACTATTTCTTCTAAAACATCTTCAAGGGTGATAATTCCCATTGTTGCTCCTCTCTCATCAACAACAACTGCCATATGGTCTTTGAATTTTTTAAATCCTTTTAAAACATTTGGAAGGCTAGTAAACTCGTGTAAATATCTAATGCTTTTGGCGTAATTTTTAACTGGTTCATCAGGTTTCGCATCTGCTAAATCATAAGCCCTTATAACTCCAACTATTTCATCAATCCTTTTTGCATATATTGGTATTCTAGAAAAACCTGAAGTTTTAAATACAGATATTACATCTTTTATTTTCTCATTCTCATCAACTGCAACAACATCAGATAAAGGAACAACAATTTCTCCAAGTCTTCTTTCTTCAAAGATTAAAACATTTGCAATTATTTTCTTTTCTACTTCCTCTATACCTTCACTATCCATCAAAAGAGCATCAAGGAGTTCTTCTCGTGATAAGATTTTATCTTTTCTTGGCTGTAATCTAAATACAAAAAAAACTATCTTTGTTATTAAATTTGCAAGTAAAATTAATGGATATAACAGTTTCCTAAAGAAATCTAAAGCTGGAACTATAAAATAAACTAATTTTTCTGCAAAATGTTGGAATATACTTTTTGGTAGAATTTCTCCAAATAAAAGAGTTAAAACAATAATACTCTCTGCAAATATTTCTTCTTTTCCTTTTAAAACTGGCAAATAAACTGCAAATTCCATAAGAAAATTTACATAAACGGCAGTTATAGTAACAATACTTAAAGTAGTTCCAATTAACGTTGTTGCTATATAGTCATCAAAATGTTTTTGGAGTTTTTCATAGAGTTTTTTTGCTCTTGTATCTCCATTTTTTGCTAGATATTTTAATTTTGCTCTATTAACAGAAAAAAGGGCTATCTCTGAACCTGAAAAGAAACCTTCTAAAAGTAAAAAGAAAAAAATTGCTATTATATAAGAAATCATTCGCTTACCTCTGTTAGTTTTATAGCTAAAACACTAACAATCCTATTGTTTTCTACCTTTTCAATAACAAATTTGAAATTTTCGTATATAATTTCTTCATTTTCTTTAGGAATTTTTTTCATTAACGATAAAACAAAACCTCCCATTGTATCAAAATCATAATCTTCAGGGAGTTTAATATCTAAACTTTCTGCAACCTCTTCTATTTCTGCTTTTCCTGATATTCTCCATTTGTTCTTTGAAAGCTGAACTATATCATTTTCTTCGGTATCCTTATCCTCTGGCAAATCTCCAACTAGAAAATCTAAAATATCCTGAAATGTTACTAGTCCGACTACTGTTCCATGCTCATCTATAACTATAGCCATGTGGCTTTTGCTTTTTTCAAAATCTCTCATAACATTTAAAAGAGGTGTAAATTCTGGAACGAAAAATGGTTTTTTTAGATATTTAAAAATAGGTTCATCTTTTCCTTCAAATTTTAGGAAAATTATATCTTTTAAATACAAAATACCAACTATATTATCTAAATTATCTTCATATACAGGAACTCTACTGAATTCTTTTCCTTTTAATTTTTCCAAAGCCTGAGAAACTGTTATATTCTTCTCTAAAGCAACAATATCCCTTCTTGGAGTCATTACTTCACTTACTGAAACTTCATGAAGTTCCAAGGCAGATTCTATTATTTCTTTTTCTTCCTCTGTAAACATATTTTTTTCTGTTCCTATTGAAACAATTGTTCTAACATCTTCTTCTGAAATTTTATGACTTTCTACTGGAAGTTCTAAACCTAATTTTTTTAGAACATACTCAGCAATTTTTATTAAGATAAATCTAAATGGTGTCGCAATTATATAAAATGTGTAAAATGGCCGTGATGCAAATAAAGCATATTTTTCTGGAAAATATCCCGCATATGTTTTGGGAGTTATTTCTCCAAAGGTAAGAATCAAGACTGTCATAATTATAACTGCTATAAATACATACTCTTCTCCAAAATATTTAATAATTGTTGCTGTTGTTATTGCTGAAGCTGTAATATTTACAAGCTCATTTCCTATTAAAAATGTGATAACAAGTTCTTTTGGACGGCTTCTAAGCAGGTCTGCTATTTTTGCCGATTTATTTCCCTCTTTGGCAAGTCTTTTTATTTTTAGCCAGTCCATAGAAAAAAAAGAGGACTCAATTCCTGCAAAAAATGCAGAAACAAAAAGTAGCAAAAACACAATTGCAAAATTTATAAAAAATTCTGTATCAAACAAAGTGACAATATACCTCCTGATTTTTTAAGGTTTTGACGGTAGGCTTTTGTTTACAAATATCCTCTGCATAAGGACATCTGTGATAAAAAACGCAAGCTCCTTTTATATCTTCTCTAAAGACTTCTGGGATTTCCTTAAAATTTTTCCTTTGTTTTGGAGATTCCAGCGGAACACTTGCAATAAGAAGCTTTGTATACGGGTGTTTAGGGCTTTTTAAAACTGCTTCTTTATCTCCTTTTTCCATTATTTCTCCTCTATATAAAACAACCACATAATCACATAAAATTCCAACTAAATTTATATCGTGGGAAATAAACAAAAATGCTATATTTTTTTCTTCTTTTAATTTTTTAATTAGATTTACTATTTGAAGTTGAATACTAACATCTAAAGCAGAAGTAGGTTCATCTGCAACTATAAATTTAGGAGATAAAACGATAGCCCTTGCTATTGCAACCCTTTGTCTTTGCCCTCCTGAAAGCTGGGAAGGATATTTATCTAAAAATGTCGTATCTAATCCTGCATCTATTATTGCCTTCTCTACAAGTTGTTTTCTTTCTTTTTTTGGAAAATTATGTACTATTAAAGGTTCTTCTACAATATCTTTTATTTTCCATCTTGGATTTAATGAAGTTCTCGGGTCTTGAAAAATTATTGAGGTTTCTCTCCTAAACTTTTTTTCTTCTTCTTTTGTAAGACTGTAAATATCCTTCCCCTCAAACAAAATTTGCCCTGTATCTTTTTGTATAAGCTTTAAAACTAACCTTCCTATTGTTGATTTTCCACTTCCAGACTCTCCAACTAGTCCAACAATTGAGGATTTTTGAAGTTTAAAAGATACATTATAAACCGCATAAAAATATTCTTTGTTAAACAAAGACTTTTTAATAAGATATTTTTTTGACAAGCTTCTTATCTGGATAAGTGGCGGGGGTTTACTATCATTCTCCATTGGTTAAAAGAAAAATTTAAAACCAGATGAGGAAGTTTAAGGGAAAATTTTCTTTTAACCAATGGAGAATG
>QNYP01000117.1 GCA_003978675.1 Hydrogenothermus sp. | reverse complement strand
AGGCTCTGGCTGTTTGCTTCTTTTAAAAATGGATATTCTTCTTTTAGCTGTGGTAGTTTTTTCTTATATTCATAGTAGTTCCATTTTATTCCTTGTTCTTCAAATTCTTTCTTGGATATTTCCAATAATTTGTTGTATAGAAATCGACAATGTCCGAATTGGATGTTTAGGAACTTCTCTTGCTCCTTATTTGGATAAAGCCGATATCTATATACATACTCTACAATCATATCTTTTTCTGATTTTCTATGTATTTCTTTATCATATCCTGCTCCATATAGTCGCTCAAATCTATAGATTTGCCACTTATAGAGCCTATGGTTTCTATGTAATACGATGGATTCCATAAATGCCCTTTCCATAGTTTCTTTTTCAATTGTGGGAATTTTAGAAATAATTTCCTTGCAGTTATTCTTTTAATCATTTTAACTATGTAAGATGGAGCTATTTTAGGGTGAGCTGATGCAAATATGTGGACATGGTCTTGACTCACTGCGTTCGCCTCAATTCAAAGAATTGTGCTCTCCCACTTACACCATAGCAATTTCAAATCCTTTTTCTTCAGCTATCTCCTGTAAAACTTTTTTCATATACTCTTCAACTTCAGCAGTTAAAACTTTTCTTCTGTATTTTGTAGAAAAAACGATATGGTAGTTGCAATTATAAACGCAGGTTCTTGCTCTTTTAACATTTGGTTTCAAATTTTTCTTACTCATGGCACATATAGTATAAGGTAATGAATGATTGTAAGCAAGTTATTTAAGTTTGAATTGAAAAACATATAGTCAAACGGTAGATTGTTGTCGTTTACTTTGTAAACGACCGCTTTTGTATCTCCTCACTTTAGTGAGGAGGATTAAAAGCGTAGATTATCCTAAAAATTCTACAGTTCCACCTTCACTTGGATAACGGAGGGAAAGTTTCACATAAGAATAAGAAGTAATAAGTGCTATTAGCCCAGCAAATAAAAACGATAATGGTGCTCCTCCTTTTGCAAGTATTATCGTAAGACCTAAAACTGCAAAAATCCCCCCTCCAATCATTCCACCAACGCCTATTGAGTAAGCTTCCCAAAAACCTATCTTTTTCATTATTTTTCCTTGTTAAGAATTTTTATTATTTCTTCTAAAGGCTCTGGTAGATTTTCCAAAGATATATCTATTTTTTCTCCAGTTCTTGGATGATTAAATGCTAATCTATAAGCAACCAATGCATGATAATCTAGCTTATCTGAAAGTTCTTTTGCAACTTCAGATTCTAATTGGCTTTTTTTAAAGCCATAAACTTTATCATTTAAAAGTGGATGTCCAAGTTCTGAAAAGTGAACTCTTATTTGGTGAGTTCTTCCTGTATGAAGTTTTATATCTACTAAAGTTAAATTATGTTTTTCCCATCTTTTTTCTACCCAATACTCAGTTAAAGCATCTCTAGCATTTGTTGAAACAGTTCCCATTTTTTGCCTGTTATAAATAGACCTTCCTATTGGAAAATCTATAAACCCATGCTCTTTTTTTACTAAACCAACAACTATTGCTTTGTATTTTTTATTTACCTTTCTTTCTTGAAAGAGTTTTTGAAGCTCTTTATGGGCAAATTCTGATTTTGCAACTACCATAAGACCTGCCGTTTCTTTATCAAGTCTGTGGACTATCCCTGCCCTTTCTTTTCCCTGAAACTGGGAAACATTTTTAAAATGGTAAAGTAAAGCATTAACTAAAGTTCCAGAAGTATGCCCCGGTGAAGGGTGAACTACCATATGTGGCGGTTTATAAATCACTGCTAAATCTTCATCTTCATAAAAAACTTTCAAAGGAATATTTTCAGGAATAACTTCTAAAGGCTTTGGTGGTGGAATAATAAGGGTTATTTTCTGTCCTGATTTTACCTTGAAAGAAGGCTTTTTTAAATTTTTTTCTTTCTCTAAAACATTTCCTTCTTTTATTAATTTTTGATAATAAGACCTTGAATATTCAGGATAAACAGATGCTAAAAACTGGTCTAATCTTTTCCCTTCAAATTCTTTATCTACTTCAAATTCAAGAATTTCGCTTTCTCGCATCTTCTATTATTTTTACCCCTGATGAAGTTCCTATTTTATCTGCTCCTGCTTCTAAAAATTTTAATGCAGTTTCAAAATCTCTAATTCCACCAGAAGCTTTTATTTTTATTTTTCCATTTGAAAGCTCTTTAAATAATTTTACATCTCCTAACTTTGCTCCTGAAAGGGCAAAACCTGTTGAAGTTTTTATATACTCTGCACCGCTTTGTATAACTATTTCAACAGCTTTTCTTTTTTCTTCTTCTGTTAAGTAAGCAGTTTCAACTATAACTTTGTGAGTTATTCCTTTTGTATAGGAGATAATTGTTTTTAGCTCTTCTAGTACATACTCATATTGCCTGCTTTTAAACAAAGAAATATTCCACACAATATCAATTTCATCTGCTCCATCATTATAACTTTCCATAGCTTCTATAAGTTTTGTTTTTATTTTGTTATATCCATTAGGAAACCCAATAACGGTTATAATTTTTATATTTGTATCCTTTGTCAGCTTTTTTGCATATGAAACATAGCAAGGAGGAATACAAACTCCATAAAACCCATATTTTATAGATTCATCTATGGTTTTTTTTATATCTTCCTTGCTAGCATCAGGTTTTAAATTTGTGTGTTCAATTTTTTTCCTTAAATACAAATCCATACCATAAATCCCCTAATTTGTTAGGATCTTCCGGCTTTGATGTTTCTTCAACTAAAATCAAATTACTTTTTTCTGCCATATTTAGCAGTTCATCTTTTTCTTTATCTTTAAATATTCCTGAAACTATTAGATATTTGTTAAATCTATTTGCTAAATGATTAAAAACCTTTCTAAATACATCAATTTGTATATTTGCTAACACTATATCAAAATTTTCTTTTATTTCATCAACAGATACTTTTTTACATTCTATTTCCACTTCATTTTCCCAAGCATTTGTTTTACATTCTTCAATGGCTTCATCTTGAATATCTACAGCTAAAACTCTTGAAGCACCAAGCTTTTTTGAAGCTATAGCTAAAACACCAGAACCACAACCAGCATCTAAAACAGTATCCCCTTGAGATATGTATTTAGGAATTAGAGAAAGCATAATTTGTGTTGTTGCATGATACCCTGTTCCAAATGCCATTCCTATTTTCAGTTTTATTGGAATAAGCTCATTTCCTTCATAAATCTCCCATTCTGGAATAAGAATAAATGGAGGAATTTCTATTGGTTTTATTCCTTCTTTCCAGACTTCTTCCCAGTTTTTTTCTTCAATTTCTTCTTCTAAAATCAATTTACCATTTCCTAAATCCTCAAAAATCTCATCAACTGCTTCTTTTACAGTTTTAAGTTCTTTATCTTCAGCATATATAACAAAAACTGTTTCATTATTATCTCTATTTAAAATCTCAACTCCATACCCATTTAATTCAACAAGAAAAATTTCAAAAAGCTCACTAGGTATAGAGTAAACTAATTTTTTCATAATCTAACCTCTATATTTTTCTATACTTTGCTCCATTTGGACTTAATATACTCTCAATTAAATTTATCTCTATTTTATTTATTTGCACGAATATTTCATTTTCAAAAAGTTTAACTTTTTTATAAAACTCTTTTATATCAACTTCTTTAGGCCTTTTTATTGTAATATGAGGAATAAATTTTTTCTTATCTTCTTCAAAACCTAAATTTTTTAATCTAGATTGAATGTAATAATAAATATCCTCTAAAACTCCAGATTTATCGTTTACCCTTAAAAATACAACCTTAGGAGTATAAACAGAAGGAAAAGCTCCAATTCCTTTGACTTCAAAATTACATTCTACCTCTTTATCTAGATATTTATTTATCGCATCTTTTATGGATGAAATTCTATCTATTTCAGTATTACCTAAAAATTTATAGGTTATATGCAAGTTTTCAAAAGGTGTCCATTTTCCTTTTATACTGTTTCCTAATTCTTTTTTCACTTTTGAGTATTCCTCTTTTAATTTGTTCGTATTTATAAAACTTCCTACAAATAACCTTTTTTTTCTCATATTTTTACCTTATTTTTAGGATTAACTTTTAATTAGTTTAAACTAAATTTAGGAGGTAAGTAAAAATGGAAGACAAAACAAGATTAACAGATGAGCAAGTAAACGAGTATTTAAAAGAGTTAGAAGGTTGGCAAAGGGAATTTAAATGCATTACAAAAAGATACTACCTAGAAGATTGGGGACAAATCACTCAATTTATTAAACATATAGGGAAAGTAATTGAAGAAACAAACCACCATCCAGACATTATATTTCACACAGCAACTAAAACCATAACAATATCAACAACTACCCATAGTGAAGGGGGACTTACGAAAGCAGATATAGAATTGGCTCAAAAATTGGAAGAATTCTTTAAATAATTAATTGAAAACTTAATAAAAGCTATATAGAATTATTCTAATCAGATAAAGATTTGAGGCAGTAATGGAAAAAATTTTAGAAAAATTAGACCACATATGTGAAGAATTTAACTTTGAAAAACTATATAGAGAAGACACAAAAGAACTATGGATAACAGGCTATAAAGAAGATACAAAATTTGATTTATATATAAGACCTCAAAAAGATGGAAATATAAAACTAGTTTTTGAAATTCCCCAAGAAAGAAAAGTTTGCCTATTTTTAAATGAAGAAGATACTATAAAAAGAATAGATAAAATCTTCTACGAAAATTACTACTTCCCAGAGAAAATAGAAAGAGAAGAAATCACAGAGGGTATGCAAAGTTACGCTACAAACTAACAAGGGGATGCTAAATGTATTCAAAGGAGCAAGAAGCAAAACTAATAGAATTATCTAAAGATCTTTTAAAGGTAGATGTTTCACAAATTAAAACAGAAGAAGAAGCAAAAGAAATAATAGAAAAATTAAGAGAAGTAGTAAGGTACCATGATTGGCGATACTATGTTTTAGCAGACCCGGTAATATCAGATTATGAGTATGACAAACTTTTTCATAAGCTAAAAGACCTAGAAGCCAAATTTCCAAGTTTAATTACCCAGGACTCACCAACCCAAAGGGTTGCAAGTGAGCTTATAAAAGAGTTTCCAAAAGTTCAACACTTAGCACCAATGCTTTCTTTAGATAATTCCTACAATGAAGAAGATTTAAAAGAATTTGACAGAAGAGTTAGAGAAATTACAGGATTAAATGAGATTGAATACTCTGTAGAACCAAAGTTTGATGGAGCAGGAATATCTTTAGTATATGAAAATGATTTATTTGTAAGAGGCTCTACCAGGGGAGATGGACAGGTTGGAGATGATATTACGCCAAATTTGAGAACAATTAAGAGTATTCCCCTTATTGCAAATTTCTCAAAATATAGAATACATAAAATAGAAATTAGAGGGGAAGTATTAATAAGAAAAGATGTATTTAAAAAATTAAATGAAGAAAGACTAGAAGAAGGACTTCCACCACTTGCAAATCCAAGAAATGCAGCAGCTGGAACACTTAGATTACAAGACCCAAAGGAAGTTGCAAAAAGGGGATTAGAAGCATTTGTTTATCAAATTACATATGCAGTTGATAAAGAAGGAAATAATTTACTAGGAACAAATCTAAAAAAACACGATGAAGCAATAAAAATGCTATTTGAACTTGGGTTTAAATCTCCTTATAAAGAAATAAAGGTATGTAAAGGTATAGATGAAGTTATTGAATACTGCAATTTATGGCAAGAAAAAAGGGATGATTATCCATACGAAATAGATGGAATGGTAGTTAAAGTAAATGATATATCCCTTTATGATATTCTTGGAGCAACTTCTCATCATCCAAGATGGGCTATAGCTTACAAATTTAAAGCTAAACAGGCAACAACGAGAATAATAAAAGTCGTTTTTCAGGTTGGAAGAACTGGAGCAATAACACCAGTTGCAAAACTTGAACCTGTTGAGATAGGAGGAGTAATTGTTTCATCAGTTTCTCTTATAAACGAGGATTTTATAAAAGAAAAAGACATAAAAGTTGGTGATTTAGTTTTAGTAGAAAGAGCTGGAGATGTTATACCTTATGTAGTTAAAGTAATAAAAGAAGCAAGAACAGGAGAAGAAAAACCAATTGAGTTTCCTAAAGATTGTCCTTCCTGTGGTTCTCCAATAGTAAAACCAGTAGGAGAAGCAGTTTATAGATGTGTAAATATAAATTGTCCTGCACAGGTAGTTGAAAGAATTAGGCATTTTGCATCGAAAGATGCTATGGATATAAGAGGGCTTGGAGAAGCTACTGTAAAAAGATTTTATAAACTTGGAATATTAAAATCTATTCCAGATATATACAGACTACCTTTTGACAAAATTAAAAACCTTGAAGGTTTTGGAGAAAAATCCGCAGAGAATTTAAGAAAAGCTATAGAAGAATCTAAAAACAGGCCAATTTATAGGTTAATTTATGGACTAAGTATTAGATATGTAGGTCTTGCTACTGCTAAAACCCTTGCTAAAGAAATAAAATGTGTGGAAGAGCTACAAAACTGGTCAGTGGAAAAATTAATGACACTGCCAGACATAGGTTATGTAGTAGCACATAGCATATATGACTTTTTCCATAATGAGCAAAATTTAGAAACAATAAAAGAGTTAAAAGAGCTCGGAGTAAAAACATGTGAAGAAAAAGAAGAAACAAAGTCAGATAAACTAAAAGGACTAACTTTCGTATTTACTGGAGAACTTGAATGCTGTTCTAGAAAAGAAGCTCAAGAACTCGTTGAAAGTTTAGGAGGAAAGGCAACAAATTCTGTAAGTAGAAAAACTAGTTATCTTGTGGTTGGTAAAAACCCCGGTTCCAAGCTCCAAAAAGCTCAGAAACTCGGGGTTAAGATTATAAATGAAGAAGAATTTTTAAAACTAGTGGGGAAAACTTAAGCTGTTTTTTCCATGTAAAGTTGTTTTTCCCTTTCTATTAAAACATCTGCTAATAAATCATAAGCTTTGTCCCAAGCTTCTAAAATCTCTTGAGGTGGATTTAAAACTTCTTTTATAGCAGTAAGTAAAGCGTCTTTTACAAGAGGATAATGCTCTGGCTTAACATTTGTTTCAACATGCTTTCTTGCCATTCTTTCTATAGCTTCTTGAAGAGCATCTAACCTATCAATATTTGCAGAGTAAGCAAAAATTGCATTAGCTAGTCTTTTATATTGGTCTTTAGGAGCATTTTTAAAAAGCTCCTTAGTTTCAGGATACTTTGAGAATAAAATCTCATACATCCTAGTAGTTATTTCCTCTCCCTTTTCTTTTATTATAGGTGCAGTAGATTTAATAATTTCCTGTGTTTTTTGGTCTAACATCTGACACACTCCTTAAATGAATTTTATACTTAAGAGTCTAAAATATATAAACCAAATGAAAAATGAGAAAACTCATTGAATTAAGTTTTTTACACAAATTTTTCAAGAATGAAGTTAACTTCTTCTGAATAGATCTTATCTCTTGTATCTTTATAAACTATTAAAGGATTTTCTATAGTTTCCCCGCCAAGTTTTACACCTTTTTGAGCTTCTATTAAAAAATGTGTAGCCTTTTGATTTTTTATAGGATGTATAAATCTAAGTCTTTTTGAGATTAATTTATTTTCTGTTAAATATGAAATAATCTCTACAAACCTATACGATGGAAATACTCCAAAAAATTTACCTTTGTTTTTTAAAAGATAAGCTGAAATTTTTATAAAATCTTTTATTGTTGCTTTTACTTCACTTTTAGCAATTAAAAGATTTTGATTTTCAGAGCTATATTCTTTTAAATAAGGTGGGTTGGTGATTACATAATCAAAATATGAAGATGGAAAATGTTTTTTCAATGATTTTATGTTTTCATTTATAAGATTTACATCTAAATTATTCTCTTCAAAAGTTTTTTTTGCTAATTGATAGAATTCTTGTTGAATTTCAATAGCATAAAACTGTAAATATGGATATTTTAAAGAAATTAAAACAGGGATTATTCCACTGCCAGTTCCTAAATCTATTATCTTTGCATTTTTTTTATTAGTTTGAAAAAAATGAGCTAAGAGAACACTGTCAAGATTAAATCTATAACCATTCTTAGGCTGATATATAAAAACCTTACCCCGAATAAACGGGGTTAAGGAGTAATTTCCCAAATTAAACTTTTTGTTTAGATTCTTCTAATATTCTAAGTAAAGTTTCTGCTCTAAATTTTTGTTTTTCGTATCTAATTTTTTCATCTTCAGATAATTCTTCACTTTCTAATTTAGCAGTTGCTTCTTCAAGTAATGCAGTTTCTTTCTCAGCATCAATTTTATCTACTTCATAAATTTCTTCAGCTAATATGATAACTTTATCTCCTGCTACATCAATTACACCATAAGTAGATGCATATTCAACAGGTTCTTCACCTTCTTTTTCAATTCTTATTTTCCCTGGAATAACATTAGTTAAAACAAGCATATGATTTTCTAAAATACCCATTTCACCATCTGCAGTATTGACAATAGTTTGATAGACATCTCCGCTATAAACAATTCCCTCAGGAGTAACTATTTCAAGTTTATACATTTATATAAAATCCTCCTAAAAAACTTAATATTATATTAGTTTACCTTAATTTTACATATTTTTAAATAAAAATTAAACAACTTCAAATTTTTCCAGCTTGCCTTCCTTAAGGAACATGTCTATGCATTCTACTACACCATTTCTTATGTTATTTACCGCTTTTTTTGTAAAATAAGCTATATGTGGTGTTATTATGACATTTGGTAATGTGTTTAATTTTAAAATCTTTAAAACTTT
>QNYP01000120.1 GCA_003978675.1 Hydrogenothermus sp. | reverse complement strand
GTTTCATTAAGTTTTTAAAGCCTGTTTTATCTTTTGCATGAAGTATTAAATGGTAGTTTTTATCTGCTAAGATACTATCTGAACCTTCTCCTTTTTTTTAAATCAAATATGAGGTTAAACCATGCCTAAAGATTTTACACATCTTCATTTACATAGCCACTATTCAATGCTTGATGGAATGATAAAAATTCCTGAATTAGCTCAAAAGGCAAAAGAGTATGGATATAAAGCAGTAGCACTAACAGATCACGGAAATATATTTGGAGCAATTGAGTTTTATCAAGAGATGAAAAAAGTGGGCGTAAAGCCTATTATAGGAATGGAAGCTTATTTTACTAATAATAGATTTGAAAAAAAAGGAGAAGGTTCAGATAGTATCTTAGCAGATAAAAACTACCATTTAATACTTCATGCAAAAGATAAAACAGGCTTTAAAAACTTAATGAAACTATCTTCTTTAGCATACACAGAAGGTTTTTACTACAAACCAAGAATAGACTGGGAACTTTTAGAAAAATACCATGAAGGACTTATTTGCCAAACAGCATGTTTAAAAGGATTTATCCCACATCTACTCTCTAAAGGCAAATTTGATGAAGCATATGAGTATGGAAAAAGATTAAAAGATATTTTTGGAGATGATTTGTATTTTGAAATACAGCTAAATGGTCTAGAAGAACAGGATATAGCTAACAAAGGAATTTTTGAGCTTGCAAAAAAACTTGGAGTTAAAATTGTTGCCACTAATGATTCCCACTATCTAAATGAAGAAGATGCAGAAGCTCATGATGTGATAAAAGCTCTTCAAATGAAAATGACTTTAAAAGAGTTAAAAGAAAAAGGTAGAGCTTTTAAAGTTAGAGGTCTTCATTTTACAAGACCAGAAGAAATGTATGAAAAGTTTAAGGGATATGAAGAAGCTCTTATAAACACAATGGAGATAGCAGAAAAATGCAATGTTGAAATAGATACAGCAGAAACAAGGGGATATTTATTCCCCAAATATCAAATTCCAGGGCTAGATAGAGAAGCAACTTATGAGGAAAAAGTTGAATACTTTGAAAAATTAGCCTGGGAAGGATTAGAAAAAAGACTAGAAAAAATGAAAGACCTTTCGCCAGAAAAACATAGAGAGTATAAAGAAAGATTAGAATACGAAATAAATGTAATAAAACAGATGGGATTTCCTGAATATTTCTTAATTGTTCAAGATTTTATAAATCACGCCAAACAAAATGGCATTCCAGTTGGCCCCGGGCGCGGTTCAGCTGCAGGTTCTTTAGTTGCGTATACCCTTGGAATTACCGATGTTGACCCATTACAACACGGACTTATTTTTGAAAGATTTTTAAATCCAGATAGAATTTCTATGCCGGATATTGATGTAGACTTTTGTCAGGAAAATAGGCCAAAGATTATTGAGTATGTGAAAAATAAATACGGTGAAAATGCAGTAGCACAGATTATTACGTATAACTTTATGAAATCTAAAATGGTTATAAGAGATGTCGCTAGAACACTTGGATTCTCATACACAGAAGCAGACAAAATTGCAAAAATGATACTTCCAGGGCCTGTTCAAGGTTCAACATTAACCATAGAAGAAAATCTAGAAGCAAACCCAGAATTTAGGAAATTATATGAAACAGATGAAAGAGTAAAAAAACTTATAGACCTAGCTAGAAAATTAGAAGGTTCTGCTAGACATACTGGTATTCACGCAGCGGGAGTTGTTATAGCTCCAGGACCATTAGATGAGTATGTACCTGTTTATGTTGATAAAGATGGAACAAAGGCAACCCAGTTTGATATGGCTACCCTTGAAATGCTAGGTCTTGTAAAAATGGACTTTTTAGGGCTAAAAACCCTTACAGAATTGGATTATATGAGAAAACTTGTTAAAGAAAGACACGGAGTAGAGCTAAACTTTTTAGACCTAGGCTTTGATGACCCAAATGTTTACAAGCTTTTACAATCTGGGAAAACAACTGGAGTATTCCAGCTTGAATCAAAAGGAATGCAAAACCTACTAACAAGATTAAAGCCAGATAAATTTGATGAAATAATAGCTATTTTAGCTCTTTTTAGACCGGGACCTTTAATGTCTGGAATGGTAGATGAGTACATAGATAGAAAGCACGGAAGAAAACCAATAGAGTATCCATTTGAGGAAGTTAAAGATGTTTTAAAAGAAACTTACGGTTTAATTGTTTATCAAGAACAAATAATGTTTATGGCAAATATACTTTCTGGATTTACGATGGCAGAAGCAGATACTCTTCGTAAAGCTATTGGTAAAAAGAAAGCAGATGTTATGGCAAAAATGAAAGATAGATTTATAAATGGTGCAGTTGAAAGGGGATTTGACAAAGAAAAGATTACAAAACTTTGGGAAGATATAGAAAAATTCGCATCTTATTCATTTAATAAATCCCACTCAACGGCTTATGCTTACCTTACATACTGGACAGCTTATATAAAAACATATTATCCAGAAGAATTTTTTGCAGTTAAACTAACAACAGAAGGAAATGATGATAAATTTTTAAATTTACTGCTTGACATGGAAGATTTTGGAATAAAACTACTTCCTCCAGATGTAAATAAATCCAAAGCGGAGTTTTATATAGAGGATAAAGGGAAGATTAGGTTTGGTCTTGCAAGGATAAAAAATGTTGGAGAATCTTCAGCTAAAGCAATTGTAAAAGAAAGAGAAAAAAATGGAGAGTATCAAGATATATTTGATATATCAGAAAGATTAGACAGTAAAAATCTTAACAAAAGAGTTTTAGAAGCACTTATAAAAGCGGGGGCTTTTGATTTTGCAGAGGTTGATAGAGGGGTAATGCTTGCTAGTATAGATAAAGCTTTATCTTCTGGACAAAAACATAGGGAAAGTAGAGAAAAAGGACAAACCTCATTATTTGGATTACTCTCTCAAACACAACCAACAGCAGTTCAAACAGTTTCTTATGAGAATGCGGAAAAGTTATCAGAAAAACAGAAATTAGCCTTTGAAAAAGAGGTATTAGGATTTTATATTTCAGGTCATCCATTAGAGGCTTACAAGAAAGAACTTGCAAATAGGGTTCAAACAATATCATCTCTAATAGAACTATCAACTGGAGACAAAGCAAAAGTTGCAGGGGTTATATCAAATATAAAAAGAAAGAAAACAAGAAATGGAGCTACTATGGCAGTATTCCAACTGCAAGATGAAACAGGAATTATAGATGTAAGGGCATTTCCAGAAAAAATGGAAGACCCATCAATACTTGAGGAAGATAGGATCGTAATCATAGAAGGAAGTGTTGATATAAATGAAGAGCAAGAAACAGTTTCTATGAATGCAATAAATATAATTCCAATTGAGTATATAAATGAAGAAGTTAGGGCAGTAAGGTTTAGACTAACAAAATCTGATGTAGAAAATGGACTTGCAGAGAAAATAAGAGAACTTTGTTTAAAGTATAAAGGTGATAAAGAGGTAATTTTAGAAATATACGATAAGGGCAATTTCTGGTGTGAAATAATGGCACATAGTAATTACAATGTAAATATATGTGATGAGTTTAAACAGGAACTTTCTAAATTATTAAGTCAGGAGAAGTATTTATTTGAATAAATCTATTTTAGAAGATATAAATCTTTTGAGTTTAACAATTGCTGGTTTTGTTGCCGGCTATTTAATGTTTATTACAGATTTAGCTTTAAGTGGTTTTTTAGGATTATTTGGAACTTACGATATATACAAAAGCTGGATAACCTCTCAAAATCTATTTCAAGGATTTGAGGATATAGCAATATTTTTAGGACATCAGATAAATGCAATTATATTTGGTTTTTTCTTAGTTTATCCAAAAATTTGGAAATTTTTGCCTCAAAATAGATTAATAAAAGGTTTTATTTTTGCAACGATATGGCATTTACTCGTTTTAGTAGTTTCATTTATCTTTGGAACTTTAGGTTCTATCTGGTTAAAAGATTTGCTTAAAATGGGCTTAAATTTTCATATATCTTTATACTTACTGCATTTGGTTTGGGGAGTAAGTTTGGCTTTGATTTATCAGGAAAAGTAAAATTATAAATTGCTAAGAATTTTATAAAGATTGTCCAGTTCTTTTGGTTTTAAGAAAAATTCTATCTTTTCAGGATAAACTTTCTTTACTCTAAGTTCTTTTATAAGTTTCATTAGATTTTCTTCCCTTAATTTTCCAAAGTAAATTTCCGAGACAGGAGAAAATAATCTTATTTTATATATTCCAAGTTTTGAAGCAATTTTTCTAATTTTTTCTATTGTTAAGTATGTTTTAAAAGCTACAGGCAAGCCTGAATAAAATTCTTCAAGGTGTTCTTCTAAATATTGAATATCTTTATTATCTACTGCTTTTGATACTGCCATATATATATTCATTCTTTCTTCAGTAGAAGATATTAGAGTTTCTGGGATATAGCTCTCAAAATCTGTTTCTATAATTGTTTGAGTTTCTTCTTCTCCTTTTATAGAATTCAAAGTTTTTTTGAGTAGTTTTACATACATATCAAAGCCAACAGATTTTATGTATCCACTTTGCTCTACTCCTAAAATATTTCCTGCTCCTCTTATTTTCATATCTTCCATTGCAACTTTTAAACCTGAGCCAGGACGGGTAAGTTTTAAGATTGTAGAAATTCTTTTTTGGGCATCTTCTGTAATACTTCTATCTTCAGGAAGAAGTAGATAACAGTAAGCCTGTATATTAGACCTTCCTACTCTACCTCTTAAATGATAAAGTTGTGCAAGTCCAAAAAGGTCTGCCCTTTCTATAATAAGTGTATTTGCCGTTGGAACATCTATTCCTGTTTCTATTATTGACGTGCTAACTAAAATGTCTGTTTGTTTGTTTATAAATTTTAAAATTTTCTTTTCTATTTCTTTTGGTTTCATTCTGCCGTGAATAAAATCTATATTAACATCTGGAAAAAGTTCTTTTATTTGACTTGCTTTTTCTTTAATTGTATCTATTCTATTGTGAATATAAAAAACCTGACCATTTCTGTTTAACTCTTTTTGAATTGCCTTTTGGATTACTTCTTTTGAGTATTTAGCAACAAAAGTTTTAGTTTCAATTCTTCCTTCTGGGGGAGTGTTTATAACTGACATTTCTTTTAATCCATGTAAAGCCAGGCTTAATGTCCTTGGTATTGGCGTTGCTGTCATATATATTGTGTCAATCGTAGTTTTTAACATTTTTATTTTTTCTTTTGCTTTTACACCAAATCTATGTTCTTCATCAATAATCAAAAGCCCTAAATCCTTAAAGTTTTCTAAAATAGATAAAGCTTTGTGGGTTCCTACTAAAATATCTATTTTCCCTTCCTTCAGTTTTTCTATTATTTCTTGAGTTTGTTTTTTTGTTTTTAATCTTGAAAGATTTTCCACAACTATACCAAAAGGCTCTAATCTTTCTTTAAATTTTTTGTAATGCTGGTAAGATAAAACAGTTGTTGGTGTTAAAACAAGAGTTTGTTTAGAGTTTATGGAAGCAATAAATGAGGCTCTTATTGCTACTTCTGTTTTACCAAAGCCAACATCTCCGCAAATTATTCTATCTGCTGGTATTGTTGAAGTTAAATCTCTTTTTATATCTTCAATAGCTTTTCTCTGGTCTGGAGTTTCTACAAACTCAAAACTATCTTCAAACTGTTTCATTAATTCTTCTTCTATCTTATAAGGTTTTCTAATTGCTTGTTGCCTTTGAGTATAAAGTCTTATTAGCTGTGAAGCCATTTTTTCTAAAGATTTTGTGATTTTTCGTTTTAGATTTTTCCAAGAAGTTCCACCAATTTGGTCTAATTTTGGAGCTACCTTAAACTCATATTTATGAATTTTATCAAAGTGAATGTATGAAACATTTATTTTTTCTCCATTTGCATACTCTAATATCATAAAATCGTATTCTCTTCCATTTATAACTTTTGTTTCTATTCCCCTAAAAATTCCTATTCCATAATCTTCGTGGATTATATAATCTCCTTCTTTTAATGGAGTTATTTCTGGTTCAAATTTTGTTTGATGATGAGGAATAAAGATAGTTTTACTTTCAAAATCTACAAAGGTTTGAGAAATATCTAGTTTTACAGTTTTAAAATCTGATGATATAACTTTTTGAGGTTTGTTTTTTTGCCAAAGTATATATTCTTTTTCTTTAAAGATTTCATTTAGTTTAACACTTTCTACCTTTTTAAACTTTATATCAAAAAATTCATCATATTCTATTGGAAAATCATATAAAGGAAATAACACAAGACTATCTATTTTTTTCTTTGTAAGCAGTTTTGAAACTGCAAATATATTTTCAACCTCATCTCCGAAGAAATCTATCTGGAAAATTCCTTCTTCAGGGATGTTAATAGTTAATAATCCTCCTTTAAAGCTGAATTCCCCTTGATTTTCTGGATTTTCTTCTTTTATATATCCAAAGGATAAAAGTTTTTTTTCTAAATGTTTTATGTCTATTTCATCTTTGGTGGAAATTTTTATTGTTTCTCTATTTTTTGAAACTTCTATATCAAGAGCATTTTTAGTAACTATGAAAAATCCTTTATTTTCTAAAATGTATTTAAAAATTGCATAATTCCTTTTAAACTGAGCAAAGCTGTCATGTATTTCTTTGTCTTCTGAGATAAAGTAAACAGGGATATTTTTGCCTAGATGTTTTAAAAACGCTTTTAAATCTTTTTCAAAAATTTTTGCATTTTTTGTATTATCAAAGATGAATACAGACTTTTCCTTACTGGACTTTGCAACCTTGAATGCTTTTTCTATCAAGCTTTTTCTTCCTGATTGTGCTTATCTGTCTCTTTCTGGTAGGCTTATAAAGCCTAAAATCTAATTTCCTATTTTTTAATACATATTTAGGAATATAGTAAAGACTTCCTAAAACTACAACTAATATAGAAACTCCAATAAAATCAGGAAGTTTGAAATGAGGTGCTTTTATTATTATTTCTCTAAGAATAGCTATTAATGTAGTTTTTACTATTAGCGATGTATCAACCCTTTTTTCCTCTAGGTAAACAATCATTAGTCTAAACAACTCAACTAGGATGAATAAGTATAGGAACTTAGGAATAACATCCATAAATTTTGCTTCACCGTATATTAGGATAGAAACAATATCCCATATGGCGATAATACTTACATAAAATAGAACTAGAGTTAAAGCTAAAATAATAATATCTTCAAAAAACTCTAAAGTATCTCCTAGTTTCCTATGAACCTGATGAGGAACTATTAACTCTTTTAATTTTTGTTTCATCTGCCTTTAATTTACTACTCTTTTTATTATTGTTATTTTATCACCTATTCGTATTATATTTGAAGACAATTTATTCCATTTTTTTATTTGGCTTACACTTACTTTGAATCTTTTAGCAATTTTTAGAAGGGTATCTCCTTTTTTTACTTTATAAAAAATATATCTATATTTAGGTTTTCTCTTCTTAACTTTCTTTTTTAGATAGGAAATGTTTCTTTTCACAAATTTTTGAGATAGATTTTTATTAAACACTTTTTTATAAATAACTAACTTTTGATTTGGTAATATGTAATTTTTTATTTTGTTCCATCTTTTTAGGCTTTTTATAGAAACTCCAAATTTTTTAGCAATCTTTGCAAGGGTATCTCCCTTTTTTACACGGTAGATAATGCCTTTTTCTGTATATAAGATATCTTCTGTTAGGTCTATAACTTCATCGGAGTATAATGGAAAGGCTTCTATATATGTTGGAACTTTTATATAAGTATTAGCAATAATCCAGCCTTTATCTAGATTATTTATTTTTTTCAAATAAGAAACCGTAGTATTAAACTTTTTGGCAATTTTTATTAGTGTATCTCCTTTTTGGACTTTATATTCTCCAATGGCTTTATATTTTTCTGTCTGCATTTCTTCTAATACAAAGGCAAGGGTTTTACCATATCCACGTGGAACGTAAATGTTATAAATTCCTTCTTTTGGAGGAGTTTTTTCTTTTAACAAATGAGGATTTAGTTTTATAAGAGTTTCATAAGGTAATTTTAATAAAACTGATACAAGTTCTAAAGATACAGGTTTGTTGATTTTTACTATATCGAAGTTTAGAGTAGAATAATTAAAATCTTCCTCTTTTAGTATATTTTTTACAACAGAAACGGTTGCTATAAAATTAGGAACGTAATTTCTTGTTTCCCTTGGTAAATAACTATTTATATCCCAGAAGTTTGTTCCACCGTATTTATTTATTCTTCTTATTATGTTTCCTTCTCCAATATTATAACTTGCTAAAGCTAAAAACCAATCATCAAAAATAAGGTATAAGTCTCTTAGATATAGAGCTGCTGCGATAGTGGATTTTTCTACATCAAATCTTTCATCTATCCATTTATTTATTTCAAGACCGTACATTCTTCCTGTTTGTGGCATAAACTGCCACAGTCCCCCTGCTCCTGCAGGAGATTTAGCTTTTATATTAAAGTGGCTTTCTATAATAGGAAGAAATATCAAATCGTCTGGTAGGTTATACTGGTCGAAAATCTGTTTTATTAGAGGTATATATAGTTTTCCATTTTCTAAGTATTTTTTTATTTTTTTCTTTGAAACTTTGTTATAAATCTGGATTCTTCTTTTAACTTCTGCTACTTCTGCAGGGGTAAGTTTTAGAGAAAGTTTTGTTTTATAATCTGATTGAAAATCTAGAATTTCTGGAGAACTAGAAACAACAATATTTACTAATAAAGATATATCTTTTGTTGATAGTTCTTTATAACTTTCATTATTTGCAGAAGCTAAATAAAAAAAAGCTAAAACTATATAAATTAACCTTTTCATACAAAAAATTAATCATAAAATCCCTTTAAATTCAATGATGAAATAAGAGACTATTTTTGGTCATCAATTATTCTAAACTCTAAAATTCTTTTTCCACATTTTGGACAGTTTGTGTCTAAAACACCAATAGAATTTCCAACTAGTATTGTTTCTTCTCCTTCATATCCGCATTTGCATTTAAACTTAGCATTTTCAAATCTTATATCAGGTTCCTTTTTTATTTTTTCTTTTTGGATGAAAAGGTTAATTTATATAGTTTTAGCTTTTTTTTATTTAGCTTCTGCAAATAATGAAAGTTATAAAGAACTATCAACAAAAGATATATCTTTATTAGTAAATATTGTTGTTTCTAGTTCTCC